>PXTG01000068.1:43089-45033 GCA_003023365.1 Bacteroidetes bacterium QH_7_62_13
CCGCGCCGCTTTAACGTCGCCGTGACCCGCGCCCGCCGCAAGGCTGTCGTCGTGGGGGACGCCAGCACCGTCGCCACCGGCGATGTATTCGACGCCTTCCTCCGCTACGCCGAAGAGGAGGGCCGGATCGTGCAACTGTGATTCTGTCCCGCTGACGTCGTTTGGAAACGAGGGCGTCCCGTCGGACGAACCCCTTTCCCGTCTTCGGACGTTTAGTAAAATGAGAATAACCCAAGTTGTGGCCTACGTACTGTTGTCGGAGAGACGGCGGACGACGGACTGCAGACCGCGGAGGAACAGCATATTGCGGCGGTCCGCCGTCCGTAGTCAGCGGGCGTCGAGGAAGAACGGTTGTCCCTCACAACGTGCGTTGAGAATATACTTTTCTGTATGTGTGGGGGAGTCTGACAGCCGTGGGCGACTCTTCTGCTGACCCTTCTGTCCGGAGTTAACTCCGAGATGTCTTCGTCACGCTTCGCCCTCCGGAGGATCGATCGCCTCTCGGCCTCCGGTGGTTTGAGCCGGAGAAGATGCTCGCGGAGCAGCTCGGACGCCCCGTCGAACTGGTGACCGAGCGTACGCTCAGTTCGCATCCACGTCCGCACGTCGCCACCGATCGGGTGACCGTCTATGAAGCGAATGAGGTGTATCTCCGTCACATCTCGGACGCGATCCACAGATCGAGCGGCACGTGGAAACCATCGACCGTTCCGGGTTTTTGGAAAGCGAACTCCATTAGGACAACCGTCGTGCGCCAGCTCGAAATCAGTGGGGAGGCCGGTCGACAGTTGTCCGATGCCTTTCGGGACGATCATTCCTCAATTTCGTGGCACGCCGTTATCGGAATGCGAAACCGACTGGTGCATGACTACTTCGGCGTCGACCTCGACATCGTCCGGGATGTTGTCCACCACGACCTCCCTAAACCAAAGCGTGAGGTTCGACAACCGTTGGAATGAAACTGTCAGCCTGTGTATTTCGTCGAGTCTGCTTTCCTGCGGCCAGCTTTTCCATGATCCCCCTCTTCATCATTAGTTTGGGGTTCGGGGTTTTTGCCCAAGCGCAGCCATCAGATACGTCCGCCGTTCCGGACCGTGACCACTCCTCGGCGCGAGCGGTGGATTCGACGGGTGCATCGGAGAACAACGCCGACTGGCTCCTGCTCCCTTTCGCCTCCTACGCCCCGGAAACGAAGCTTTCCGGCGGGCTCGTCGTGGGCTACTACCGTCCGGAGCGGCCCGACGGGGCGGCGTCGAGTGTGCAGGCGACAGTAACGATCACGCAGAAGCGGCAGCTCATCGCGGAAGTCGCGCCCGAGCTCTACCTGGACGGGGGGCGATGGCGCGTGCAGGGCACGGTGCAGGCGGCCCACTTCCCCGATTCCTTCTACGGCGTGGGGGGCGACACGCCGGCACGGGCTGAGGAGGGGTACACGTCCCGCTACGTCCTGCTCGACGGAACGGCCCAGCGGCGTGTCGGGGCCAACCTTCGCGCCGGGCCGCGTCTCTTCATGCGGGCCGCGACCGTGACCGATCCCGATCGTGGGGGGCTCATCGACCGGAAGCGGGTACCCGGGGCGGACGGGGGAATCACGGCCGGACTCGGGGGGTCCGTATTCTGGGACGCACGAAACAGTCTCTACGACCCCACCACGGGCTCGTACGGGGAGGTCGTGGCCACCCTCCATTCCGCCGCCTGGGGAAGCGATTACACGTTTGGCCGCCTCAAGACCGACCTCCGGGGGTACCATCCGGTCGGGCCGGGCGTCCTTGCCGGGCAGGTGTATACCGAGGCGGTGGCCGGCACGGCCCCGTTTGAGCTGCTTCCGCTGCTGGGCGGGTCCAATCGGATGCGGGGATACCGAAAAGGCCGCCTTCGGGACAATGTGTACTGGGCCACGCAAGTCGAATACCGGTTTCCGCTCTTCTGGCGATTCAAGGGAAC
>PXTG01000064.1:0-1908 GCA_003023365.1 Bacteroidetes bacterium QH_7_62_13
AGCCGTCCGGAGTTGCCCTGGCCGTTCTCCACGTTGGTCGACCGGTAGGCCGCGCTTCCGGACAGGCGGGTGAAGACCTGATCGCTCCAGGACGCAGGGTTGGCCGTCGGGTTGTAGTTGAGGGACCGCACAGCATAAGCCCCTCCGCCCATCGCCTGACTTTGGGACGAAGAGAAGTCAACGAGTGTCCCGAGCCCAAACCGAGAGTAGGGCGATCCGTCGCCGTTGGACTGAGCCTGGGCCGGGCCGCAAGTGAGACTGAGCGTAAGAAGAAGAATCAGTCCTGTTGCTGGGACCCATGGAGAGGAGGAAGGCGGCATAGCGCCGTTGGACTTTTGGTTCAACACAGGCGAAATCCAGGAGCAGTGGGGACAGGTTCCTAAAGGGGGGTGTAGTAGAGTTCGAGGTGAGGACGGGTTTCCGCCTCGAAGCGCTCAGCGGTTCTTACGAGTACTGGAAGGGTACTGGGAAGACCTTGCTGAACGGTGTTCTGGCTTTGCTGACCCTCTCGTGCAGCGACCTCGACCTGAAAACCAGTGAATAGCGGGGACTGGGAAAGTACCTGTCGGAGGACCTCCCGGGTGAGCTGAGGGTCCAAACGAGCAGAGCCGGGTGGGGTGGCCGGGTCGGAAGGCAATCGACAGGTTTCTGGGTCATTCGAAAACTGGCGAAAGCCCGTTTGGCGACACGAGGAGGCATCCGGGGTGAGCTCTCCCAATATCCGGTAGCCATTCACCCTTGGACGGACGAAGTCGGGATTCGCCGGACGCTCCTGGTCCATCTTAGAGGTGTCGATGGGAACGGTCAGATTGGCTTTGTTCAGGGGGACGTTCCTCAAGGTGTCCGTAAAGAGACGACGGTCAAAGTCCCAGTCAATGACTAAGCGGGGCCCAATGCCACCCTGAAGTAGGGTCCGGTCCGTTAGATCCGCCGTTGCAGTCCCCTCCTTCTCAAGATGAGTAAAAGACTTCAGGGATTGAAATCCTACGGTATCCTGACGGGTTGCAAGTTGCAACGTAGCGGAACCGTGTTCGATTCCCACGACCACCTCTCCATCCGAAGTGGTAAGTTTTAGACCGTTGAATGCATCCCCAAACTCAGACGAGTCCTGCAGAACGGCCTGGTGCTCCTCTATCCAGGATTGAGGGAGGTTGAATCTGAGGAGCGAGTCGGTTGGGGATACCTGATACGAATTGATCGCCGTCGATTCACTCGAAAAAGTAGTGTCGGCGGGGGCCCGATCCATGTCGGCCTCCGTCCTCAAGTCGTAAAGTTGAACGTCGAGGGTCGAGGATGTATCACCGTGTACATACGTTAGTCGGAGGCGAAGCTGAGCGTCCAACGAATCGACGGGGCTATTGGCAATCGACGAACCGCGGGCGGCGGAGCCTGCAAAGTCCAGGTATCCCTCCGCGTTGATGGGACCCGATAGCGGATCATCAACCTGTCCAAAGAGAAAGCGCCAGTTCCGAACTGATTGGCCAGGGGAGGGAGAGAGTTGGCGCCCCGTTTTCGAAACTGCTTCGACGGTCCCAACGGCGCGAGCGGGAATGGTTCGCGCTTGAACGCTGTCGCTACTCACTGGAGTCTCCCCCAAGTTTCCCCCAACCCCAGCTGGATCCGAGCAGGAGGTGACGGCCAAGATCCCGCCGAGCAGGAGGACACTAAGGCATAGACGGTTTAGCATAAACTGTGTACGGCGACCCGGTTCCAGAGACAGAGGCACGGCGGAAGACCTACCTGTGTCCCTATTCGCCGCGGGGAACGTGAGGGACAGGATCGTATCCCAGCAGTGCACTTTGAAGTACCTACGATCAAAGAATATCCTACCGGGAGGTAGGCTAGGCACAAAAAATCCGTTCGGCTAATGGCCGATACCGAAAGGGTGTTTCCGCACCTCGCGTCTCT
>PXTG01000064.1:1931-7780 GCA_003023365.1 Bacteroidetes bacterium QH_7_62_13
ACCTCGCGTCTCTAAGCGGGGACTTCACTTAGCATTTGATCGTAGAAGGAGACCAATTGCTCACCTCGTTGCGATCCGTCGGGATTAAACTGAGGGACACCTTCAGCGGCGGTTTCCGGGGGAAGGATAGACGCATCCGCATGGTGGGTGCCAGTGTCGGAAAATGTGGCAGGAACGTTGCCGTCGACGGGTATGTCCAGATCCTGAGCAAGCTCGGCCGATATTTTGCTGCCCGGATCCTGGTCCCCCGGTGTAAAGACCGACTTCGCAGCACCCAGATACTCCACGTTGCTGTACTCCCGCGCCAGCAGAAGTGGAACCAGCCCACTCATCCACCCCAGCGAATGTATCAGGTCCGGGTCCCAGCGGAGCTTACGGATAGTTTCGAGGGCCGATCGGTTGAAGAAGAGGGCGCGCCGAAGGATGTCTTCGGGGGCGGGCGAGCCGTCGACGATAGTTCCTTTGTCGGCCCCGAAATACGTGTCGTGGTCCATGAGGTAGACCTGGAGACGGACGTCCGGCACCGAAGCGACTTTCACGGTCACAGTCTCAGTCCCTTCCCCCATTGGAACGTCGGTTCCAGAGAGCCGAATGACCTCGTGCAGGCTGTGTTTTCGTTCGTCAATGTTGCCGTAGCAGGGCATCATGACACGAGCTTCAAAATCACCGGCCTTCTGGAGTTGCTCGGGGAGAGAGCGCGCCAAAGGGGCGATCGTCGAAGTTTCAGCGAAGGGGGTCACTTCGCCCGCTACGAATAAAACGCGTTTGGACTTAGCCATTCAACTGCAGGTTTGGTGAGTGGGGGATGGACCTCAAGACGGACAGAAAACGAAGCGTCAGGAACAGCAAGCTTTCATCCGCCGGTGTGTAGTATGCAGTTGCGGGATTGAACCAATCCATACCAACTGTAGACAAGCACACTACCTCAGTATACCATCAGGATGTGGCGGAATCAATAAGATTTCTCATCCTGGGCCCTCACAGTCGTCAAGACCGTGAAAATATTGACGGGGACACAGCCTTCAGCGTCTTCGCAATCAAACTGATGACCTGACTTCTGATCTCAGCAATTTCTGAGGCAGAGAAGCAAGACGTGCGCCTACGGGGTGGTTGCGTTCTCCTCCTGAAGCAGTTCAAAGTACCGCTTGATAAGGGTTTCGTAGTCCGGATTGTAACCCATCTCGAGGGCCCGAATCAGATCCTGGCGCAATTGGTCGGCTTCGTTCGGGGCTGAAAGTTGTTCGGGACGCCGCTGGTCGTAGTCGTCTTCGGCGTCACGGCCGCGGCGTTGTTCTTTCTTGCCCTGCGTGCGTAGGGATTGCTGGGCGTTGAGGAGCCGCGTGAGAATTTGCTGCTGGCGATCGATGAGATCACGGGAGGGACGCCGTTTCTCGAGCTGTTGGGCGGTTTCCTCCATTTGCTTGGCAATTTTTTTCAGATCGCCCATGATTTGATTCTGGGCGTCGCTACCCACGTCCATCTCCTGGAGCTGTTGCTTGATCTGGCGCTGCTGTTTAGCCAGCTTCTTCTGGCGCTGCGCCTGGTCCTTAGACAAGCGCTCCCCCTGCATCTGCTTCAGGTGCTTCTGGATCTGATTGTTGAGCTTCTGCTGCTGCCCGGACATTTGTCTCAACTGGTTCATCATCTGCTGCTTAGACATGCCGCTGCCGGAGCTATTCTGCTGTTGCATGTTTTCCAGCAGGTCGGACAGAAGTAAAGCCAGTTTGTTGAGGTGCATCATTGAGGTCTTCTGGTGACCGGTTGCCTTCCCCGCATCACGCTCATCCAATGCGGTCGTGGCCGTTTCCATGGCCCGCAAGGCATTACCGGTTGCTTTTTTGACCTTCTGGGACATTTTCGGAATGCGGCGCGCCAGGGACTGGAGGGAGTCAGCGACCGTTGTGAGACCGTCCGACAGTACCTTCTGATCGCGGGCATACGAGCGAACTGAAGGGCCTTGCGACGCAAGTTCGGTCACCGTGGTGCGAAGCGATTCCTGACGTTTCGACAGCCACAGCGTGTTCTCCAGGGCGCTGCGAAGCCCGGACACGTTCATCTGTCGCTGGCGGCCCTTCATTTGATTCTGCATCTGGGAAAGTTGCTGCTGCATCCGCTGCAGCCGCTGTTGCATCTGCCGTTGCTGTTTCTGGGCGTCCCTCAACTGATTTTGGCGAAGTCTCTTACTGTTTTCTCGCATCTGCCGAGGCAGGTTTTCTCGCTCCAGCTGCTGCCTCATTTTCTGCATTTTCTGGCGCGGGGCGGACTGAACCTCCTCCATTTGCTTGGACGCCTGGTCCATCTCCTCAAGCAGCTTCTGCATCCGCTTCGCTGCTTGCTCCTGCTGGCGGGCCAAGTCTTCGTTTTGGCCTGAGCGTTCGGACGGGGCGCGCTGCGAGGGGGCTGGGGAGGAAGCATCAGAATGGTTGATGGCCGTGGAATCCGACGACGACGAACCCCGACGTTCCTCGTTGTCTGCCCTTGGGGACTGAGAGGATTGATCAGAGGTCTCCTCGCCGGTACCGGTTTGGTTTTTCGAGGACCCGGTTTCGTTTTGCGTGGGTGCCGAATCCGGCGAAGCCCGGGAGGAATCTAGTTCCGGATTTTTTTCTGACTCGTCGGTTTGCGTGTCGGAACTGTTCTTCATCCGCGAACGAGTCTCCTTCCGAAGCTTTTTTTCCTGCTCACTCAACTCGTTCGCCCGTTGGGCCATTTCCTCCAACTTTTGCTGCGCCTTCAACTGCTCGAGAAGAGATAGGGTACGCTCCAACTGCTCCTGATACGACTGTTCATTCTCCTGCACCTTTTTCATTGACTGCTGCATCCGGCGCAGGTTATTTTGCTTCATCGCTTCCTCAAGCTGGTCGAGGGCCTTCCTCATCTCCGACGATTTGGTCTCCTCGATCACCCGCTGCAGTTCCTGGAATTTTTTTCTCGTCTCCGGGCTCGACAAGCTGTTCTGCTGCATCTGCCGGTTCATTTTCCGAACCGTCTCGGAGAGCGTCTCGACGCCCTGGTCGACCGCCTTTTGCTTCTTTCGAATTTGGTCCAACTGCTGGCGCTCCTGCCAGTCTGCTTCGCGGGTTCGTCGCAGCTCGTCGCGCAACTGGCGGAACTGCTGCCGCACCGAATCGGAACGCTCCCGAAGTTCGTTCAGTTGGCTCCCGGCTTTTTGTTGAGTGCGGTCGAGGTCATCATACTGTTGAGAACGAGAGGGGCGGCGGAGTCGCTGCGTGGAGGTGCGGCTGCTTTTCGGCCCGTTTACGCTGTCGTTGTCCCAGACCTTCACGTAATACAGTACGTCCTCTCCAGGCTCGGGGTCGAGGCCGCTCTCCTGGGCGAGAAGCCACTTGTGGGCAAGCTCCGCTGAGGTTTTGTCCGTTTCTGGGAGTGGAAGTGAGAGAGCGGAGACGTCCTCTTCTTGGGACGTATCCTGTTGGTCGGCGACACGGTAGTACAGCTTCGCTTTGGAAAATCCGAAGTCGTCGCTGAGGGTCACTCGGATTTGCTGCGTGAGGTCGGCGCCGAGGTCCGTGGTGCCTTTGGGTTGGAGGAAGGCGACCGAGGGAGGGGCATCCGACTGGAGCGAGGTGCGATACTGAATAGGGTCTCGGTTCGTCGTCCCGTTCGGGCTCCGGAGGTGGATCTGATACGTCCCTTCGCGCCGGAGGGAAAAAGTACCCGTGACGGTTCCAGCCTCGACGTTGAGGGGGCGCTCGGTGCTGTCGCTAAACGTGAGCGAAGCCGTGTCCACAGGGGAACCCCCGATGGCCGCTCGCACCTCGACCCGGGATCCAGGAAGGCCGGTGACGTCCCCCACGTTCGGGTCCAGGCGTCGGGGGGGAAGCTCGGTGTAGGCGGGAGGCGTTACCGTAACCTGGAGTTTTTGGATGAGAGGGCGTCTGGTGACCGTGACGTTAAACCAGTTAGTACGGATGGGGGAGGCATCGACACGGTATTGAAAAGAATTCCGTTTGGCGCCTACCGTATATTGGAAAAGTCCAGCCGAATCGGCCCGAAGCGAGCGGCGATCGATGGGAGCGCCGCTGGAGTCGCGGATCTGGAGTGCCATGCGAGTAGGAGGGGAACCGGTGGCCCGAATCTGAATCCGCAACGAGTCGCCCTGGATGATGTGAGCATCACCGGGTGTCACCGAGAGCTGGAAGGGGGCCGGCCGTTCGAACTCCGTTTCCGGGGCCAGCAGGCGTTCAGAGGCACCGATAAAGGTGGCGGGCGCGACGAGAAGAAACACGAGCAGGCCCGCTACGGGCAGCGAGGCGAGTCGAAGGGCAGAACGGGCCCTCCCAAAATCTTCAACGGCTTCAAATGAGACCTCGTCGAGGTCCTCCGCGAGGTTATGGACGGCCTGGTCCACGAGGGGGGCGGGAGCGTGAGTACGCCGACCGTCCGCTAACTGGAGGAGATTCACCAGACGGTCCGCGACGCCTGGATAGTGCTTCCCGACCCGGCGAGCCACGTTCTCCTCTGAAGGGTTGGATAGAAGGCCGAGGAGGCGACCCAGCGGGCGGGCCAGAACTGTTGCGCTAACGCCGACAATTAAGGTACCGATGGCCGCCGCGATGGCTGTGCGTGCCGTCGTACCGAGCCAGAGATTCGCTTCGAGGATTGTGGCTATCAACCACACCGCCGCAACTGCCCCCAGGGCTACGGCCACGCCGAACGCCAATTCTGCACGGGTGATCCGTTCGCTCGTGCGGCGAAGGCGAGTGCGGAGGCGAGCAACGAGACGGGAGGTCTCTTCACTCATTGATGGTGTGAAGGCTGGGAAACGGAACGAATAGGACGTTGGCTCCGAACGTGAATCACGTGGTTACGGAGTCGTGACGACCTACGTGGGAAGATAGAACGCTGACATTGACGCCCCTCATCTATCGCTGCAAGGCTTCAGTTTAAGCGTTCTAAACTGTGTCCGGCACAGGGAACGCGTCAGTGTAGAGATGATGAATACCACCCGGGTCCATCGGGTGTTTCTGGTGAGAACCATCGGTTGGCAGATTGGTAATGGGCGTGATCAAGTTCCCCGGTTCCGCTGCCATGAAAAGAATGCAAGTCTCCAATCTGTCCGTTGATGGGCGATTCTGCGTTGGGCACTTTTTTGAGTACCTACCGTCATTCCACACACCCTGAATCTCCAATGCGAGCCCGTTCCGATCCACGACCGAGCTATCTACAATTTCTCTGCCTCATCCTTTTCTCCGGCCTCTTGATTCTGAGTGGGTGTCGAACCTACGGCAACGATCAGTACGAGAATGGACCGGAGATGTATGAGGCCCTGCAACGGACCGTGACCCAACTTGAGCAAGAACTCGGGCGAGCAGAGTCTGACCTACGCCGTTTGGAATCGGCCGCCGAGACTCGTTCGGAGCTTCAACCGTTGGTGGAGCGCTACCAGTCCTACGTCGAATCCCACGAGGCAGCGCTTGCCGGACACCGGAAGCAAGCCGAGCAACTTTCGTCCGAGGCTTCATACCGAGAGCTTCATCGTGTGTACGGCGCAATCGTCACGGACCGGCGCCTCATCCAGAAGCAGTATAGGCGAGCGACCCGTAAAGTCTGGGCCATTGCTCGGGGGACCGACACTCCCAGGAAGCCTGTTCGCGATGAAAGCCAGTACGTCGATACCCCAGTGAACTTTCCCCAGGTTGAAGATAGAGGTTCAATTACGATGACGGAGGCCCTCCGCGCGCTCGAAGGCACGCCGGGGCTGCAGCGCCGAGAACAATCCCGCGATTGAGGTCAATCTTCCGAGATTGTGTTTCTACATTGATCGCCATGGTTGACCCACTCCCCGTTACGATGCCTTTAGATAGGATTGGCCGGGTCTGCACCTT
>PXTG01000064.1:7892-15869 GCA_003023365.1 Bacteroidetes bacterium QH_7_62_13
GCTATCGTCCCCGAAAGCGATCAATAATGGTGCAGGCGGGGGAGACAACTCGTGTCACGATTGCGTTGATGCCTCAGTCCTACGCTCTGAATGAGATCGTTGTGGAGGACCGGCAGGGCACATCGACACAGTCGACCTCCACTGTTCAGCGTATTGAGTCACAGGCCATCGAGCAACAGGACGCCGCGGATGTTTCGGAGCTCGCCCCCTTGATGCCGGCCACCCACGTCCAAACGAATTCCCGAGGGCAAACCATTCTTTACTTCCGAAATGCGGGCGACCGGCAGGTTGGGCAATTTTTTGATGGGGCGCTCCTGAACATTCCCTGGGACAACCGGGTGGACATTAGTCTCATTCCTTCTGCTGTGGTTGAGGAGATTACAGTGACGAAGGGAGTTCCCTCCGTGCGGTACGGGGCCAATGTCTTGGGGGGAGCAATCAACTTTCAGTCTCGAACGTTGGATGCGCCGGGCCGGACGACGGAGGTGACGGGGGCAGTTGGTACTGCTGAGCAGCGACGCGCCTCGGTGACCCACCTGAGGCGAACGGGACAGTGGGACTACACCGCGGCGCTACAGTACGCTGCTCGCGGCGATCAACCACTGGCGGAAAATGTGGATCTTGAATATAATCAGCCGAACCAAGAGCGTCGCGTCAACACGGATCGACGGTTGGTAAGCGGGTTCGGACGGGCCAGCTATCGATTTGAGAATGGAGGCCAGATGGGGGTCTCCGTGCTACACGTTGATGCCGAACAAGGGGTGGCCCCGGAAGGGAACGCTGTCCAATCCGAGACCCGGTACTGGCGGTATCCGCTCTGGCAGAAAACGACCCTGATCGCGAATGGGCGCGTATCGACCGGGTCCAACACGTCGGTTCGAGGGGCGGTTTGGGGGAGCCGATTTGCGCAAGACATTGCCGATTATCGCAGCGTATCGTACGATACCCTGAACCAAGTCCAGCGTGGTCGAGACCTGACGGCCGGGACTCGTGTGATCGGTTCTCGTCAGCTCGGCATTGGGACCCTGACGTTTTCCCTCAACGGCCTCACGAGTCGTCACGAAAAAGGCACGGTTCTCGGCGGGAAAACGGGGGGAGATCCCGACTCTACGACGACCTTTCAACAGCAAATTTTCAGCACCGGACTTGAGTTTGAGACCCAGCTCACCTCCGCGATCCAGGCATCGATGGGCGTAAACCTCGATGGGGCCGACTACCCGCAGACCGGCCCCTTCCCCGAGCGGGACCCGTTTTACGCGTGGGGGGCTACCGCCGGTCTTCGCGGAACCGTGTCCGACCGCTGGGCACTCCGCGGTGCAGTTGGTCGCAAGAGCCGATTCCCTACCATGCGGGAGCTGTACGGGGCGGCCATTGGGAAATTTATCCCCAATCCCGAGTTGCAGCCCGTAACCGCCTGGATTGGGGAAGTTGGGATCGACTACCGGTCGCCGTCGTTCTTCCTCGGCTCCACGGCTTTTCTGAACCGGGTATACAACACCATCGACAAGCGGACCTTCACGCGGGAGATTATCGAAGAGGAAGGGTTCCCGGCCGATTATCTGGGCAAAGAGCAGCGCATCAATCTCCAGGGTGCCCGGATTTACGGAGTGGAAACGACCATCCGGTGGACACCGTCCCCGCGGGTTCAATTCGACGGGAATCTGACGTGGTCACGACCCCGGGGGTTCACGGAGGCGGGGACCACGCAAAAGCTTGACGAGAAGCCTGGGGTGCTTGGCACTGGAATGGTCTCCTACGACTTTCCATTTGGCGTGAGTGCGATGGGGCAGGTTCGGTACATCGCGGATGTGTATGCCCGGAACGAGCAAAATGAGTTTGTAACCTTGCCCTCATCCCCGTCAACTGTCTTCGACGCGCGCCTGAGTTACGATCTTTCGACGGTGACCACGCTGGTCGATGGCCGGGTTTACGTACGGGGCGAGAATCTTACCGACGAGGCGGTATTCATTGGTTTGGGGCTTCCTCGACCGGGGCGGTCCTTCCGTGTTGGCTTCGGCTTCGATCTTACGTTTTAGCGCCGCGAGCCATGTCTTTCATCCGAGGGCTTAGCTTGGCGTCAACGCTTCTTCTGGCTGTTTGGGGATTGGGGTGTCAGTCGCCTACGCCCCCCTCGAAAGCGTCGACACAGTACAACCGACTGGTGCAGCGGACCCTGGCGGAAGCTGAGGCCCGGCCCGATACGTCGTTCTTTTGGCTCTCGAACACCGGTGACACACAGGCACGGAGCCTGATGCTTGAGCTTGGTATCGACTATCTTCGCTACGACCGGGCGGCGGACGTGCTGTGTCTGTGGACCGGCGAAGGGCTTTGGCCGGCCCGCGGGTTTGCGACGGCCCCTAGAGCCGGGACGGCCCTCACCGATTCCGTTGGCCCCCGTTGCGAGATTGAGGGCTCTTGTCGGGTTGAGACAGTGAGCGATACGTGGAGCCGGTTTCGGTGCGAATAGGCGGGCCGAGGTGAATCCTGCATTCAGCGCATCGTCGGCGAAAGGGCAACCCTGTGGGGGGGCACGGGGGGACTTGAGCTCTTGAAGCTCCGTGCAACTCAGTCTTCATCCGCGGGGGGTTCCTTCTCGATTGCTCCGGAGGAGCGAATAACGGAATAACTGTGGGCCTCCGGTCGTGCGGCGAAGAGAGGCTTCACCGTCGCCCAGGTGGACTGGAAGAGGTCGCTATTCCGGTATTGTTCAAGAGCTTCCTCGTCCTCCCAGTGACTGTGGGTCGAGAAAGCAGCAGGGGTATCCTGGTCGCGCCAGAGTTCAAGGTACCGACAGCCGGGAAAGGCCCGGATGTGAGGGGCCGATTCGTCAAATTGGTCGAGAAACGCATCGACGCTGTCGGGTGCGAACGTCATGCGGACGATGCGGATGAGCATGGGGGAAGGGCTGGAATTAGAATAGAAATACGCGCTTTCCTGACGATAAGATACAACCGTGGGACTCACGGGTTGAGAAGGTGTTGTCCGATGTGGCACTCTAGGCACCCTCCTTCGGTGCAGTACTTTCGATATAGCTGGTGCAGCCCTTGCGCCTCGAACGCCGACTGCGCGGGCGTGCCGAGATCCTGAAATCGGCGAATCACCTTGTCACTGGGGGTGTGAAGAGAGCGAACGACCTGGAGGGCTGCGTCGGCCTGATCGTTGTCGCGCCGACGGTTGGCGTCGTGCAGAAGTATGGGAATGACAGCGTTCACCAGAAGCGTCTCTTTCCGGGAGGAACCGAGTCTGGGGTCGTGGTCGGAGGCAGCTTTTTTGAGGTGGTAATGGGTACGCCAGAATGCTGGCGGGGCAGCCGAAAGCGCCGCCGTGAGCGCGGCCGTCGGATCTTCACTCTGCAGGCTCGATCGGAGGATGGGGAATGGATCGTTCGCCAAAAGCCCGCCGTCGTCGTACCAGGCCGTTGCCTGGGCGATGCGTACAGGAGGGAAGTTATTGGGTCGTAGGCGAAAGAACGTCCAGTTTGTCGACTCCATCTCGGGAATTTCGTGTCGGACCTGAAGACGGCGGTAGCGATCCCGCAGGTCCATTGCGTAATCGGCGGTCTGACGGTCGGCGTCGAGCAAGTCCTGTGGGGAGGGTAGAAGTCCGGCGACGCCGAGGTGTAGGGCCTCACGGTCTCTAGATGTGCTCAGGCGTCGAACAAGTGACGGAGGAAGTCGACGAGCGAGAGTGGTCATCGGGGTGTCGTTCTTCGAATATCCCAGCCCGGCAAAGAGGCATTCCTGAAGTCGTTCTTCCAGGGAACCGTCTCGTTCGGCGATGCGATCTCGCTTATCGGTCAGGCGTTCGCGGCCGAGATGAGCGATCCAGTCGCGCTTTACAGGGTCGGGAACTTCGTCCCAGCGCGAGGCGCAGGGCAATTCATCAGTGGTGCGGGTATGGAAGTCGTGCAGCAGTTCCCGGAGCGGAGCGTTGAGGCGTGGGTACAGCACGATCTCCGGCACCGTCGACTCGTCGGCGCGCAGGAGCCCTCCCGTCCACACGTCGGGGTGGAGGGTGACGTGTAGGACGACGCTGTCGTACCGCGGATCGGTGTGATGGTCGTGTTCGAACCAGTTGCCCGAGCGGGTGTGAATCTCAACGTGCCCTCGCCAGTCCATGTCGCCGATCCGGACGTGGGCGTTCTGGAAGTCGGGGCCCGCGTCACTGTTGAGACGTCCGGTGTGGAGAATGAGCACCGATTTCCCCTCCGTCGTCGTCAGATTTTCGGTGTCAAAGCGCTGATGCTGCCAGAGGTCCTGGACCAGGGTCTCAGGAACTTGAACGTTGGGCTTCGGCTCCTGCAGATCGACTGCGATCCGGGTATCATTGACTTCGTAGACTTCGTGCGATGGGGGGGCCGGTGTGGGATCGGACATAAGCGTAGGAGACATGATTTGCGCGCTCGCTCATCCGTGTAGACACCAACTTCCCTTAAATCTAACGCTTCTTCCGTTCCGGCAATGGAACGATCACCGTCCGTTGAGGGCATCTCGGAGTGAGCGGGCTGCCTGGGCCGCGGCGTCGGCGTAATCGTGCTCCTCGGAGGCGTAGAGAATGCTGCGGCTGGAGTTGACCAGCACGAGGCCGTCGTCGGTTGCCGCCGCGTCCATCACAGCAGACGGGTCTCCGCCCTGCGCACCGACTCCAGGGACGAGGAAGGGGAGGGTGGGAGCATCACGCCGAATCTCTGCCAGTGCCTCGGGGGCGGTGGCCCCCACCACAAGTCCCGCCGTCCCCGTTGCATCGGTCGACCACTCGGCCACCTGCTGGGCGATGTGGCGGTACAGGGGGGTACCGTCGCAGGTACAGGATCCCTGAAAATCGGCCGCGCCGTCATTAGAAGTGCGTGCGAGCACGAACGTGCAGGTGTCCTCGTGCTCCAGAAACGGCGTAACGCTGTCTCGGCCGAGATAGGGAGAGACGGTACAGGCGTCAAATCCCATATTCTCGTACACCGATTGGGCGTAAAAGCGAGCCGAGTGGCCGATGTCGCCCCGTTTGGCGTCGGCGATCAGCAGGCAATCATCGGGCAGGGCCGCCGTCACCTGGTCCAGGACCGTGAGGCCGGCGGGGCCGAGGGCTTCGAAAAATGCGAAGTTCGGCTTGTAGGCCGCCGCGTAAGGGGCCGTCGCCTCGATGATGGTGGCACAGAACTCCCGAACAGCGTCTGTCAGCAGCCGACCGTCCCTCAGTGGGGTGGGCAGCCGTTCGGGGTCCGGATCTAGCCCCACACAGACGGCGGTCTCTTTTTTCTGCTGAATGTGTCGTAATCGGTCAAGCATAGAGTCGGGAACGTAGCAAAAGTGGGTTGTCAGTGGGGAAAAGGCGCCTATTCCTGACCCCGCTTACACTGCCTGGCGTCTGTACTCCATTTCCGCGAGGGCCATCAGATGTAGTGGAACCTGAGACGTATACTGGTCCCTGTGCGGGGAGCGCCTCCTGCAATGAACTGCTTCCGTAGTATATCGCCCTGCGTTGAAGAGGTCAATGAATATTTCTGACCGGGACCGATGATGACGGGGGGCGCAACACGGATGGATCTGCCCCCCTCGTTGTACCGTTGGGGATTTGCGCGTTTGTAGAACGAATTCTTCGTTTGCATGCCCTCCTTTCCTCCGCTCCAGAATGACCTTCTCCTTCGCACTGCTCGGGGGGAGACCACCGACCGTACCCCGGTGTGGATGATGCGCCAGGCCGGTCGCTACCTGCCCGAGTACCGAGAGGTGCGAGAAGAGCACGACTTTTTCGATGTCGTGGAGACCCCGGAGCTCGCAGCCGAGGTCACGATCCAGCCCGTGGATCGCTTTCAGATAGACGCAGCAATCCTTTTTTGCGACATCATGGTGGTGCCGGAGGCGCTCGGGCTCACGGTCGAAATGGTGTCGGGGCAGGGGCCCACATTCCCCGACCCCCTTCGTACGCCCGACGAGATGGACCAATTGGTCGAACCGGAGGTGGACGCGGACCTCGGTCACGTCTTTGAGGCGCTCACGGTTACTCGCAAACAACTCCTGGCTCTATCAGCATCCAGAAGCAAGCAAGGCACTCCTCCGGCGCATCACCGATGTGGTGGCGGAGTATCTCATTCGTCAGGTGGAGGCCGGGGCCCAGTTGCTTCAGGTTTTTGACTCCTGGGCGGGGCTTCACGGTCCGGAGACGTTCCGGACATTTTGCCTACCGTATCTGGCCGAGATCGCTGAACGAGTGAAGGACGCCCATCCGGAGGTCCCTATCGTCGCCTTCGCGAAGAACGTGCATTATGGCCTAGACGCTTTGGCGGATACGGAGTACGACGTACTCAGCCTCGACTGGACGATGGACCCGTCGGCGGCCCGGGACGCTGTGGGCGACCGGGCAGTTTTACAGGGCAATCTCGACCCGTGTGCCCTCTACGCTCCCCCGGATGCTCTTCGTCGGGAAGTCCAACACATGCTGGCCGGGTTTGGCCCCCATCACCACATCGCCAACCTCGGTCACGGAATGCTCCCGGACCACGACCCTGAACACGCCCGTGTTTTTGTGGACGCGGTCCACGAACATTCCCGGCACATGCGTACCGTTTGAAGCCTGAGAAGCTTTTGACTTCATCACGGCGTTCCTCCCATTAATTAATCCCGCTCGCCGATGCTCGATACGTCGTCCCCCCAGGTGCGCGCCGTTCTTCCATTACTCTACGTAGCTTGGGCCGACGGGGTGCTCACGCCCTCCGAAGCCGAGGAGCTTCGTTCTCGAGTTTGGTCGCAGGAGTGGATTGACCACGGCGTCCGTGAAGAAATCTGTGAGTATCTCGACCCGCAGTCGCCCCCCACGGCCACCCAGTACTTTCGTTGGATTCGGGCCTTACGAACTGCCGCCTCCGACGCGTCGATCAACCAGCGATGTTCTCTGGCTGAGCTCGGTGTGTCGATGGCCACTGCAGGGGGCGACGGGGCGCCGCCGGAGGCGTCCCGCCGGGCCCTCGAAGACATCGAGAACGCTCTCGGGGTCGATGGGGAGGAGTTGATCGGAGACCTGCTTGGGGAGCGTCCGGAACCCGGCCCGCCGTCCACGGAGCCCCCTTTCGACGTGGAGGCGATGCAGGCCCTGCTCGACGGGGAGCACGCCGACCTCCGGGACCACATCCGCACGATCCTTCAGGACCCGGTTTTCGAATATCAAGACGATCTGCCGACCCCGGCCTATCGAGAACAAGTGTTGCGTTGGGTCCATCTTCTGGCCGAGCAGGGATTTGGGGCGTTGGGCTTTCCCGAGCCCTACGGAGACGGAGACATGGAGAAGTTTATCACGGCCTTCGAAACGTTGGCCATCCACGACCTGAGCATGGTCATTAAGTTCGGAGTCCAGTTCGGGTTGTTTGGGGGAAGCATTCACCGGCTCGGGACGGAGCGGCACCACGAAGCGTACCTGGGGAAGGTGGCCTCCCTGGAGCTTCCGGGATGTTTTGCGATGACGGAGTGGGGGCACGGCTCTAACGTTCGCGAACTGGAGACGACCGCTCGCTACGACCCGGAGACGGAAGAATTCGAAATCAACACGCCGCACGATCGAGCGCGGAAAGAGTGGATCGGGAACGCCGCGGCCCATGGTCGGATGGCCACCGTGTTTGCCCAGTTGCACACAGATGGGGAGCACCACGGAGTCCACGCATTCCTCGTCCCGATCCGGGACGAGAACGGATCACCCAAGCCTCGGGTCCGCATCGATGATTGTGGCGAGAAGATGGGGCTCAACGGCGTCGACAATGGGCGGCTCTGGTTCGACAAGGTCCGCGTTCCTCGGGAGAACATGCTCGATCGCTTCGCCACCGTGGCACCGGATGGGACCTACGACAGCCCGATCCCGAGCCCGGGCAAGCGATTCTTCACCATGCTTAGCACGCTGGTTGGGGGACGTGTGAGCGTGGCCCGTTCCGGTTTGAGTGCGGCCAAGTCTGGTCTCACGATCGCGGTCCGCTACGGCAACCGCCGACGGCAGTTT
>PXTG01000064.1:15898-17992 GCA_003023365.1 Bacteroidetes bacterium QH_7_62_13
GCGTCGAAGGGGCCGGGGGATGATCTCCACAAGGTAGAGGCCGAAGCCAATGCACTTAAAGCCTACGCTACCTGGCACACCACGGATACGTTGCAGGAAGCCCGCGAGGCCTGTGGAGGGGAGGGCTACCGGGCCGACAATCGAATTGCGGCCCTCAAGGCCGACACCGATGTCTTCACGACCTTCGAGGGAGACAATACCGTTTTGATGCTTCAGGTGGCGAAGGGGCTACTCTCGGACTTCCGTCGCGAGTACCGAGACATGAATCTGTTGGGTATGGTCCGTTTCATGGTGGATGAAGTCTCAACCCGGATCTCTGAGTTGAACCCCGTGATTACTCGCAAGACGGATTCCGAGCACCTCCGAAGTCAAGACTTCCAGCGCGCGGCCTTCGAGTATCGAGCCGATCAGATGCTTCTTTCGGTCGGACAGCGCCTGCAGCGTCGGATCGAGGAGCGGGATATGGAACCGTTCGACGCGTTCGTAGACGTCCAGGATCACCTCGTACAGTTGGCCTTCGCGGAGGCTGAACGTGTGATCTTCGACCGCTTCACCGATGCTGTGCGAGTTGCTCAGGATGAGAACGGGGAGGAGCTGGCCGGGACGCTCACGACGCTCCATCAGCTGTTCGCGCTAAGCCGGATCGAGGACGACATCGGCTGGTTTCTCGAAGCCGGGTACGTCGAGTCAACCAAATCTAAGGCCATCCGTGCGGAGGTGAATGAGCTCTGCGATGAGCTCAGGCCTGCCGCGGAGGGACTCGTTAATGCGTTCGCAATACCCGACGCCTGCCTCGGAGCGCCGATTGCGACGGACGACCGTCCGTCGCGAAAGTAGATATCACCCAACCGTGGAAAATTGTCCCAACAGCATAGTCGTTCATTACCCGAGGAAGCTATTCATGCAATTCAGAGTGGTCCAGATGCTCATTGAGTTGGTCAAGTAGAGCATTGATTTTTTGTTGGAGCAGCCCCTCATCCACGTCGGCGGCGGGGAGTGGTTCGTAGAGCAAGGTACGGTATTTTTCTAAGGCCGCAAGGATGGACTTTCGATCCGTGGGGCCGACCGTGGCCTGAGAATGGGTTGAACGGCTCAATTTGGTCTTCTGCATGAGTTCTACGTCCCTCTGATGGGCGGCTGTGTGGCGGCTGTGTACTCAAAAATCGGTACCTTCTCCTCCGGTTGAATAAACAGTCTTGATGGCCATCTTCCCTACCACAAATGCTATACCGCTTCCGCACCCGCCAGAACTACCCGTCCAACGATGGCACGGGACGCTGGAATGCACATTATTCGCCGACACCCCTACCAGTCAATTGGGAAAGGTTCGATCCACTGGGGGCTAGCACTCGAACGTCTTGGAGTCGGGTCCACGTTAAAAGATTAAAAGACTAGCTTTCGGCCGAGGGAGTCGAGATAAGTCAAGCGGAACCGAGTCTATGGATCGGAAGCGCGCTGTTCCACGTAAGGGAAGAACTCGGCATTGACTGAGCCCTACTCTCACGACTCAGTTGCCATTTTCGTATCTATGAGTTCTCACAACTCTGAGCGCACAGCCCAGTGGACCCTCTACGACCCTCCGACGAAGGAGGGGCAGTGTGTTCCCGACCAGCCGGATGATGATCATGAAGTGTTGGATCTGGAGCTCCCAGAAAATCTGTCTCGGCGGCTCATAGAGCTCGCTACACATTTGGGGCTTCCTCCCTCAACCGTTGCCTCTCGGGCCATCGGGTTTGTCTGTGACGAAATAGACACTGTCGACGAGAGTGCGCTTTCAACGGGAACCCTCATACAGCAATATCAGGCCCGGCTCGACATTCTGCACAAGTTAGAGGAGGATGGTAGCGCCACGCCAACGGCGACCGGATCGAGTGAGGAGGATGATCCCTGGAAAGCAGTGGATCAGATTATTCAGAAGGCAGAAGCAGATTCTTGATCTGACAGCACGTGTTTCCTCGGAGACCGACCACGCAGGGATCATTTGATAGGGTAGAAGCCGCTCTCTGCTCTGAAGGGATTCAGAAGACAGTCCCGGTACGGTCTGTCAGCCGGAAAACCGGGAGGTTGTCGCTAAACGGCATGGCTCAGGATGCG
>PXTG01000065.1 GCA_003023365.1 Bacteroidetes bacterium QH_7_62_13
CCACCGACCGCCTCCGAAGCCGGCTCAATGAACCGGTCGACGAGATCGTCATCCTGGACGCGATCCCGGTTGATCGCCGGCACAACGCCAAGATCGAATACCCCGCCCTGCAGGACCAGCTCGACGAGCGCCGACGTTGAAAATTCCCGCCGGAAAACGGTTTTGGGGTTCCTCAACGGATGTTGAGAGAAAACGGGACGACTTCGTATCGCCAACGTCCGCTCGCCCCCAGTCAATCAAGCGAAGTGGGCCTCCATGCTCCTCCGGTGGATGCGGAAACGACGCCCCCCGCTTCTCCCGACGGTCAACAGGACCTCGTCCGGCAGTTGATAATCCCTTCTCCCCATTAACCGAAGTGGTCGTGGGCGGCGGTTCGTCCAGACGTAATTTGTATTCGGGACGTCACGGCAGCTGTACGACGTAGACGGTCCCCGCCCCCCCATCCGGCACCGAACTCACGAGGGCCATCGATCCGTTTTGGGCGAGGGCCGCCCCAAAATCGACCTGCCCGACGTCCAGGATCGTACGCTGCCTCCATGTCCGTTTCCCACGCCGTCGGAAGACGTAGACGACCCGATCAATGTTAAACTCCTTGTCCAGCTGTTCGTCGTAGCCCGTGATCAGGGCCCAGTCTTGCTCGACCGACACCGCGGCCCCAACCCCCCCTGAATCGTACGGGATCGACGGGTGGAGGGCACCGGCTCGTTCCCAGTGCCCCCCACCGTCGTCCCGGTAGAGGGTGGCCTGCCCACTTCCTTCTCCCCCCGCTCGATCCTCCCCGACGACGAGTGTGGACCCGTACAGATCGAGGGCAATCTGGAAGGCATCGACCCCCTGAATCAGCGTCGTCTCCTGCCATTGATTCGGTTCTTCTTGCCGGAAGAGGTAGACGGCCCCGGGGTCGCGATCGAAGTAGGTAGAGGCGGCCACGGCGAGACGGTCCCCGTCGAGGGCCACGCTCTGCCCCATCACCCCCGCCTCCACGCCCCGGCTGGCCGTTAGACGAGCCGTCTGCGTCCATGCCCCGCGAGCTGACCGGTACTCATAGACGTACACCGCACCGCCGTACGCCCCCTCCGGGTTTCCGGTCGTGCTCACCACAGCCCGGTCTCCGTCCAGGTCGATGTCCGCCGCGTACACCCCTTCTTGCCGTCCGGGCTCTCCGGTGAAGCGGGCCGCCTGACGCCACTGCCCCGTCGTGTCTCGTTCAAACACGTAGGCGGCGTCGGTTTCTTCTCGGGCCCGGTTCTCGCTAGAAGCACTTACCAGGAGGCGCTCGCCGCTCAGGGCAATGTCCGCCCCGAAAAAGGCATTGGCCCGGCAGGTGCGAGGCGTGAGACGAGCGGTTACGCGCCACGAATCAAAAGGTGGGGTCGGCACACGCTCGTACACGTACACGGCCCCGGCGTTGGGCCCACACAGCGCCTGGCCACTTGCCCCGACCGCGGCAATCGAGTCCCCGAGGGCCACGGACACCCCGAACGACGCCGCGTGTGCACGCTCCGGCCGAGGCACCTCTTCGATCTGGGCATGCGTGCTGCCCGGAAGCAGCCCGGCCAGGAGTACAACCACGAACGCCAGTGCACCCGGAAGGCACCAGTTGATCATTTAAGGCAGGAGGAATAGAGTGCGGGCCCGATCGGGTCAATCTCCTTCCAGGGCCATGACGTGTTCGGTGAGCACCTCCCAGTCTTCGTAGAGCGACGAAAGCTCCCGCTTCAGGGCATTGTACTCGTCGGAGAGCTCGCGCGCCCGTCCCCCCTCGTAGGCCTCCGGATCGGCCATCACGGCCTCCAGTTCCTCCTGCCGCTCTTCAATCTCCATGATCTCCTCTTCCGTCTCCTCCAGTTTTTGCTTCAACTGGTAGGAGTTGAGGTCGGCAAAGCGCCCGTCGGACGGTCCCACCGTTTCCGAGGCGGCGTTCTCGTCGTCTGTATCGGCGGGGTCGTGCCCGTTTCGGGACGGCGCGTCGTCGGGGGCGGCCTCGGCCGCGGCGGTGGTGCCCTCAAGGGGCCGTGCCGACCCCTCTTCCACCTGCCACCGAAAGTCGGAGTAGTTGCCCAGGAAGGTGCGCACCGTCCCTCCACCGATCCGCCACACCTTCTCGGCCACCGCGTCGAGCACGTGCCGGTCGTGGCTCACGAGCACGAAGGTGCCCTCGTACTGCTGGAGCGCCTCGATGAGTACCTCCTTCGACTGAATGTCGAGGTGATTGGTGGGCTCGTCGAGGATCAGAAAGTTGGCCGTCGAGAGGAGGGTGCGGGCAAGGGCGACCCGGCTCTTTTCGCCCCCGGAAAGGACGCTTACCGACTTGAATGCATCCTCGCCGGTAAACAGAAACGTCCCAAGGAGATTGCGAAGCTCCGTTCGGGGGCGGTTCGGGGCCACCTCACGGACCGCATCGAACACTGTCTGGTCCGGCGCCAGCATGTCCGCCTGGTGCTGCGCGTAGAACGAGAGCTCCACCTTGTGCCCCATCTCCCGCTCCCCGTCGAAGGACTCCACCCCGCGCAGGATGCGGGCGAGGGTCGACTTGCCGGCCCCGTTCGGCCCCACCATGGCGATTTTATCCCCGCGCTCAATGGTGAGCGGCCCTGCGTCGGTGAATACCCGCTCCGGCCCCGTCTCCGTCTCGTAGGTTTTGCTGAACGAAGAGAGCTCCATCACCACGTGGCCCGAACGGGGCGGCTCGGGGAAGCGGAAGCTGATCGTCGGGGTGTCGTCCGGAGGTGGGGGGATGCGGTCCATCCGCTCCAGCTTCTTGATCCGGCTCTGCACCTGGCTGGCCCGCGACGCGTTGTAGCGGAACTTCGAAATGAACTCCTTGATCTCCTCGATCCGTTTCTGCTGGTTTTCGTACTCGCGGCGCCACCGCTCGTAGCGCTCCTCGCGCGCCTCCAGGTAGTGGGAGTAGTTTCCGTCGTAGTGCAGAAGTTGGCCCCGCGTGATTTCGGCGATGGTGTCCACCATGCGGTCCAACACGTAGCGGTCGTGACTCACGAGGAGAACCGCCCCCGGATAGCCTTCCAGGTAGCCTTCCAGCCAATCGATGCTCTCAATGTCGAGGTGATTGGTGGGCTCGTCGAGCAGAAGCACATCGGGCTCTCGGAGGAGAAGGCGGGCCAGGGCCGCCCGCATGCGCCAACCGCCCGAAAAGGTGCGGAGCGGCCGGTCCAATTCGTCGGGTTCAAACCCCAGACCGGTGAGCGCGGCTTCGGTTTTCGATCGGATGCGGTGGGACTCCTGTTTGTTGAGCGTCTCCTGGATCCGGCCGAGTTTGTCGATGAGCTTCTCGTGCTCGCTGCTCTCCGGATCCGTTTCGTTGAGCCGCTCGGTAATCTCCTCCTCCTTCTCCTCCAGCGCCAGCACGTCACTGAAGGCCCGCAGGGCTTCCTCCCGCACGGTCCGCTCCTCGGGCAGCTCCTGCACGTCCTGCTCCAGGTAGCCCACCGATACCCCCTCGCGGGTGACCCGGCCACTGTCGGGGGTCATACGTCCCGAAATCACCTTCAGGAGCGTCGTCTTCCCGGCCCCGTTCGGCCCCACAAGCCCAATGCGGTGCGGCTCGGATGTAATCGTCCACGAGAGGTCATCGAAGAGGGCCTCGCTCCCGAACTTGACGGATACGTCTTCGAGCTTAATCATGGCACGCGGCTGGGGGATCAGTCAAACCGGAGCTGTCAGGGGCCGAATCGCTCCTACTCATCATGGATGTCGCTCCAACACCTTCCTGAAGGCCGCCGATCAATGCTCTACTCGACACGAAGGACGCGCGCCCTCACTAGCACCGGACAGACCGAATCGGCAGCGGAAGGTAAGACACAGGGATGCCACGGTCAGCGCGGAAAAACGTTGCGGTCCCCCGGTTCAGACGATGCGAAGATTTGCGTCGTGCATCACGGACCTCCGGAGCCGGATCCGCTAAGAACGGCTTCGAGCCGGCCAGATAGCCGGTCAAGCTTCTCATTCAGTGCCCCTGCGTCGTCGGCGCGTTCCTCTTCTTGGGTGTGGAGCTCCTCGGCGAGGGCAAGTGCGGTGACGACGGCAGTCGTAAGCTCAGCCTGTTCGGGATGTTCGTCCCGAAACTGCTCCATCCGTTCGTTGACGAACGACGCCACCTTGCGCGTGAAGGCCTCGTCCTCTTCCCGCACGCGAAGCGCGTACTCCCGTCCCATGACGTGAACACGGATCGACTTGGTCTCAGAGTCATCGGCCATGAACGTGCATCAACATTCGGTGAGAGGTACCAGGGACGGCACTTAATTTTCGGCCTCCTTCTCAGCCGCATCCGTGTCGGATGTATGTCCCTCCAGGTACGTATCGATTGCGTCGATGAAGCGGTTGATCTGCTCCTTCACCGCCGCCGGATCGTCGTCGAGGGAAAATACCGTCTCCGCATCCGGGAAGGCTGGCTGTTCCTCCAGTTTGTCCACCCGCTGCCGTAGGCGAGCGTTTTCGGCCCGGAGCCGTTCGATGGTGGTAACCGCTTGCTCAACCCGGTGATGAAGCCGTTGCATCTCGTCCCGATGCTCTTCGGGCAGGTCCGAGACATCCGGCGCGTTCGCCTCATCGCCGTCCCGCGACGACACTGCGTCCGGCACGGGCGACATCGGGTCCGGCTCCGGCAATGATGGGCGCGTCGATTCGTCCATGACGATATTCTGCTGGGCGCCAGCCACATCCAGCCCCATCCGAGCGGATATTCACTAGCTGCTTCGATAGAGCCAAGGGCCTCTCCCCGGACTTGGTTAACGACTTCGGTTCAAGTGCTGCTTTAGGAGACTACACGAAATACCATAGGAAACAGCCCCCGGCAACTCAAGGCGATGCGGTCGGCGTCAACACATTTTCTCCTTCCGAGACGGTCCGACGGAACGTCTGGCGTCCGCCTCTGTCGTCACAACGAATTCTACGGTCGGGGCGACGTGCATTGAGTCGAGCGTGTGGACCGTGGAGCTAATGGCTGACGCCTCACTTACCGCAACGTCGACCGTTGGGCGTCTCCGGACTGGATTCGTGTACGGCGGTCGAATCACATAGTCGTAGGATGTAGGAATGCGAACCGTATCCGGTTTTCCCACGATACTTGAGGTCCCATATCAGTTGCGATGGCCTTGAGCCGGAAGACATGCTATCCGGTCGAAATCTCCACTCTCCTCCCTCGCCTTTCCGACACGAAATCCGGCATTCTCTGTCTCACTCGCCGTCGCTCAGGCTAGAAGGGCCCCCCTTGAGTCGGCGCGCACCTTCCAGGCGGGCAACTCGACGGCTTTCCCTTCCGATTCTGCCTGTGTGCTACCGTAGCGGCGCTCATTCGCACACCACACGTCTTGTCCTGCGTCGTAACGAGGCCGCAGAGCGACGGTCGCTCCCTCAACCGGGGATCCTTCGTCATTTTCGACCTGGACCTCAACGGAAAAGGCCTCCGCTTCCCCCCCGTCACATCCGAAGAGAAGCAGGACCAGCGCAAGAATAGCGATGACGTAGTAGGGATAGAGCCACTGTCGGTCCACGGTGAAAGTCCAAATTTAGAGAATGAAGCAATGCGACGAGTCAGCAGAATCAGCTCCGCAAACATCTTCTGGATGGAAGAAAGACTGCCCAGTGATTCTCGAGGACTCAGTCAAACAGAAATGGTCAATTGAGTAGGGGACGTCCGAAAGAAGCCGATCCGAGCGAGCCGGTTGGCCGTCAATCAGAATTCGGACGTCCCTCTGAAGCGCCTATCTCTCTGGCCGTTGAGGGCCGATGGGCGAGCCCGTGGCCCACGTGCGTGCAACCAGTGTCTGTGTCGATCAATTACTGTCCAGGGGGGGACCACCGCTCACCATCGACACCACAGTACCAGCGGAAGTACCAAAGAGCACCCGCGGCCTACGACCCATCGTTCCTTGAGGAGAGGGCAGCATCTGGTTGGACGGCGAACCAGGAAAAGGAGAAGCAATTGGCATGCCGGATCCGGTTGAGTTGTTCGCCCTCCAGTGACCTTTTAGCGCTCGACCCGTGACCGTCCAGGCGCTGCCCGTTTTCTCATCCCTGAACCGGCCGTCTCCATCGTACTGAACCGTCAGCGTCCGGCCCTCTACTCGACGGTCGTACATCACCAGGTCGGACTGTCGAAGCCCCCCGCCCCCCAACCGTGACGGGGTCCCCGCCCAGGGTACGCTCGAAACCAATGGCGCTGTAGCAGAGGGGACAGAAGGTGACCGCGATGGGCGTGCCCCCAGCTTCGTCGTTCACGATCTCGTGGAACGTCGGGATTTGCGGGGGATAGCCCCGGGCCTCTCCGTTATGCCCGACAAGAACGACTGGCTCTCTGGGGTCGATTCAGTCGCTCGCCACGTCGGGGGACACGAACGACGGGTCGTCGGTGGACGGAATGCCATCCTTCGACGGAGCGCCATTTTGAATCTGACCTTTGGTCGCCTCAGGGATGAAGGTGAAACC
>PXTG01000066.1 GCA_003023365.1 Bacteroidetes bacterium QH_7_62_13
AATGTATTCGTAGAGGGGGTAGAAGATGGTCCCGAGCACCGCCGCCCAAAAGATCGGGTGGAGCAGGTCCCAGATGAGACCGAAGAAGGCGGCGGTGGTGAGGAGCAGCAGGAACAGGAAAAATGCGTTCTGCAGGCTTCGCTGATTCATGGGAATGGGCACGTCGGGGGGAAGCCGACGCGCTACTGAACTGAATCCGGCGAGCGGGTGTCCTCGGGACGGAATCGGAAAGCGCCCCCCTCGGTAGCTGCTTTCCTCACCTTCCTCGGGCGTTCGGGCTGCTGAGTTGCAAGAACCGTGCGTCCATCTGCCGCTGCCTGTCGATAATCCTTGACCCTTCGAGCCGTCGACGAAAACGGCCGGCAATGGATCGGAGCGACCGTCGTGGACGGTCCATGGGGACGGACGATCCGCAGATTTCCTCTATGCCGTGAAGGCAGGAAGGAAGTGGTCTCGGAAACCCGGAACGAATTTCCGCCGTCGGTTGCGTTACGTCCCACAGGGAGTCGACTCCGGCTCTTCCTTCGCGCAACTTCGGAGCACTTGATCCCGACCGTACTGGGTGTGCAGCTCGGGCGGCTCCTGTACAACGTTGGGGGACACGGGTCCGTGGCGGTTGATGAAAGGAGGATGCTATCACCGACGATGCTGGCTCGTCCGTTTGTAATCGTTGGAGAGGAGGGGGCTCGTTACGACCGTGGAGGAACCTTGACGGGCGGAATCGCGTGCCGGGTTCGCGTCCGTTTTTTCGAGAACGTATTTCTGCAGCACTGTCGATGTGGGCTCGTCCATTCAAACTCCTGGCACTCAGTCTCGGTGGGGTCATTGCGCTGGTCGCGTCGATTGCTATTGGCCGCGCCGTTCAGTTTGAAAGCCGACAGGTGTCGGTGGCGGACACCGATTCGATTCCCGTCCCGGAGACGGCCGCGCAGCGGCTTGCCCGGGCCATAGAATTTAGGACCATCACGAAACGAGAGCCCACGGCGCTGGACAGCGCCGCCTACCGGGGGCTCTATCGGTATCTGGAGACGGCCTATCCGGTCGTCCACGATTCCCTCGATGTGACCCGCGTCAACGACCTTAGTCGACTTTACACGTGGCGGGGCGCCGATCCGTCCACCGCACCGATTGTGCTCATGGCCCACGTCGACGTGGTGCCGGTGGAGCCGGGAACCCGTGGGGATTGGACACACCCTCCGTTCGAGGGAGTGGTGGCCGACAGTGCCGTCTGGGGACGGGGGGCGCTCGACGACAAGGCGAGTGCCATCGGCCTGTTCGAAGCGCTCTCCTTGCTTGTGGAAGGAGAGGGGCGCCCCGAACGCACCGTGCACGTCGCCCTCGGACACGACGAGGAGGTGGGCGGGCCCCGCGGCGCCCGGGCAGTTGCGGACCGGATTATGGAACAGGGGCAGGCCCCGGCGATCGTCGTGGATGAGGGGGGCGCTATCACGAAGACTCGACGAGCATAGAAATCCTCAACGCCGCGCTCTCTCGGCTTCTCGACAACCCACTGGACTCTCGCCTGGACGGCGTCACGGGGCGGATGCTGGAGTACGTAGGTCCAGAGACGGAGTGGCCCATGCAACTGGCCCTCGCCAATCGATGGCTCACTGCGCCGGGCATCAAGTGGGCCCTCAACCGCAAACCCGCGACGAAGGCCGCCATCCGTACGGTACAGGTGCCGACTCGGCTCGACGCCGGGGTGAAAGACAATGTCGTTCCGTCCAGTGCCCGAGCCACGATCAATTACCGCATCCTCCCGAGCCAATCGGTCGACGAGGTGCTGACCCACGTCCGCGAGACCATTGACCCCCTCCCAGTGACGATCGAAACGGGACAAACCAGTGAGCCCACACCGGTCTCGGAGGTAGGGGGCAAGCCCTTCCGGGTCCTCCAGCGGACCGTTGGAGAGGTGACGTCCGATTCCGTCGTGGTGGCGCCCTACCTCGTCCCCGGTGCGACCGACAGCCGACACTACGCGGAAGCAACCCGGCACGTGTACCGGTTTCTGCCCTATACCCTCACCCCCGAGGATCGCGGGCGCATCCACGGCACCAACGAACGAATTTCCGTTACGGACTACCGCACCCTGATCCGGTTCTACGTCCAACTGCTCCGAAACAGCGACGATCTTCCGACCTGATTGCTCCCTCAATCCTGAATCGGATAGGACTGGACGGACGGTACGAGGCGACGACGGGGGCTCGAATTCCCCCCACACTTATCCCCCGAAGAGCAGGCGGACGACGTACACCGAGGCGAGAAATCCCACGAGATCGGCGAAGAGGCCGGCGGGGACCGCATGTCGGGTGTTCCGGATGTTGACGGCCCCGAAGTAGACGGCGATCACGTAGAAGGTCGTTTCCGTCGAGCCGAACATGGTTGCGGCCATTTTTACAAGGATCGAGTCTTCCCCGTACTGGGCGATCATGTCCGCCACGAGGGCGGCCGAGCCGGAGCCCGTGAGGGGCCGCACGATGCCCATGGGCACCACCTCCGCCGGCACCCCGATGAGGCCGAGCACGGGATCGAGCGAGTCGACCAAAAAGTCCATGGCCCCGGAGGCCCGAAACATCCCGATGGCGAACAGAATGGCGATGAGGTACGGGATAATCGTGACGGCGACGTCAAATCCTTCTTTTGCGCCCTCCACGAACACCTCGTAGACCGGCACCCCCTTGATGAGGCCATAGAGGGGAAAGCCGACAAGCAGGGTCGGCAAAACGAAATACGAGAGAATGCTGATGACGGAGCGAATGGTTTCGACCATGGCGGATGGGAAGCGTGTCCGTTCTGAAAGGAGTCGAGTACAGGGCAGTCAGTGTATCGTCTTGATCATCGCCGACGGCGCATCACGAATCAGACGGGGGAGCGGAAGTCCCCTCGGAAGACGAAGGGGAGTCCGGGGAGGCGTTCCGGTGAGGGGCCGATCCCCGAAACCAGGGCATTTTGCTGAGGGCGAGCGTGCCCAGGATTCCGGCGATGGTGGAGAAGGTCGTGGCCAGGATGATGGAGAAGATGAGCTGATTGATTTGTAGTCCCATGATGGCCACGAGCAACGAGGGCGGCACAAGCTGAACGCTCGACGTATTCAGTGCCAGGAGCATCACCATGTCGTCGGAGGCCTTTTCGTTGCTGGGATTGAGGTCCTGAAGATCCTCCATTGCCTTGATCCCCAGTGGAGTTGCCGCGTTGCCGAGGCCGAAGGCGTTGGCCATAAGATTCAGCGTAATGTTTGCGAGGGCGGGGTGTCCCTCCGGAACGTTGGGGAAGAGGGGACGCAAGACCGGACGAACCACGTCTGCCAGGGCGTGCACGAGGCCCGCCTCTTCGCCGATTTTGACGAGGCCGAGCATGAGTCCGAGGATGCCGATGAGGCCCAGGGCCAGCGACGCGGCGGTCTCGGCAAAGTTGAGGGCCGCCTCCGCAATCGCGTTGAGCTTCCGAAACCGGACGGGATCGAACTGGACGGAGGCAGTCCCCCACTGAATTCCTGCCCCGAACGGATCGCCCTGCAGCGTCCCACGAAGAGCGTTATTCTCCTCGCTTTCGTGAAAGGCGCGGATGGTTTCTAGAGGCTCAGGAAGCTCCGCGTCGGTTGAAAACCGCAACTGGCGGCCCTCCTTTGTTTGCACGAGCGTGCCCTCGTAAGAAGAGTCCGGTGTGGCCTGAACCCCGAAAAACGACTTATAGGTGCTGGTGTCGATCTGGATCGTGATCGGCTGTCGACGCGAATCAGGGGCGAATCCGTCCGGAAACTCGACGGTAACGGGCAACGCGGCGTCGTTGCGGAACCGATTCTCCCACAGTTCCTGGCTGTCCACTGCGAGCGCGAAGATGAGGCTGAAGATGATCAGCCCGGACCAGACGTAGTTGAGCATGGCGGGCGAGCGTCAGTCACAACGTGCACGAACCGCCCACATCATACGAATTCTCCGCCGGAAGGGAAATGAGCGGAGCGCGTCCCGGAGAGGGCTTCTTGATCCCCCGACGATCGTCCAGAACTGCGCCCGGCTGTGAGAGGGAGAAAAAGTCTACAGTCGGTCCTGCGTCACTGAGCCCTGTCTCCGGAGCGGGGCTGGTTGGAGGAGGCATCCTCGGTAGAGTCTCCGCCCGCGTCGAAGAAGTAGCGAAAGCCAATCGCGCCGTCGAATCGAAGGGCGGAGGGATCGGTGACGCGGATTGTGGGGGCGACTTCCACGAAAACATCGATCGGGGCCGATCCCAGCAGGTAATTTACGCCCAGCGGCCCACGGAGAGCGAATTGATTCTTCGTATCTTCGAAGACTGTGTACTGGCCCCCGGCGCCCACGTAGAGCGCCAATAGGCCTTCGCCCACGTCCAGCTGGTTAAAGTCATGGAAGAGGTAATCCCCTTGAAGGATCCAGTATGACTGAGCTCCAGGGGCGGTCCCTGAGATGAAGAACGAGGTCATCCCGCTCACTGCCTGTCGGTCCGATGTCCAGGCCTTGAGGTTGAGCCCGATGGGGTTGCGGTCAACGGCAGGGGCTCCGTTCGTCACGCCCAGGGAGGTGCCCACGCCGACTCCCTGGTTCTGGGCGGACGCCTCGGGGAGCGGCGCGAGAAGCACGAGGAACAGCCCGAGCGGGAGAAAGAAGAGCAAACGTTTTGACATGATAGAGGGATTGAACAGGTTGCAAGAGCGGTTCATTAACGAGACGGCCCGAGCGAATTGTGCTGGAGCAAACGGCAGCGCTCGTTCCGGTATATACGATGCTGTTTGCCGTATGTCAATCACTTCTTGCTTATGGAGATCCTTGTCAGGGATGAACAACTATTGGTGATTGATAAGCCGTCGGGCGTACTCGCTCAGCCCGACCACTCCGGAGACCCGGATGTTTTAACGAAGGCGAAGGCAATCGTGGTGGATAGGGAGGGAGTGAAAGATCCGTTTCTCGGCCTTGTTCACCGGCTGGACCGGCCCACGTCCGGGGTGATGGTTCTGGCGCGTACATCTTCGGCGGCCCGTCGGCTCAGCAAGCAGTTTCGGGAGCGGACAGCAGAAAAGACGTACTTGGCCCTCGTAGAAGGGCGTCTCCGGGGCGTCGGTACATGGATGGACACGATCGCGAAACCGGACCGGCAGCCCAAACGCGTCTCGCCCGACCATCCCGAGGGAAAACACGCCGAGCTCGGCTGGCAGGCACTCGGGCGCGATTCGGGTCGCACACTGGTTCGGTGTCAGTTGCGCACGGGGCGCCCCCACCAAATTCGTCTTCAGGCTTCTGCTCGCGGACATCCGGTTGTCGGCGACACCCGGTACGGAGCGGAAAATAAGCTCCCCGGTGGGGCCATTGCGCTGCACCACACGATTCTCCGCGTGGAGCACCCAGAGCGCGACCGGGTCCAGACCTTCATCGCTCCACTTCCCAACCAGTGGGACGATCTGCTCTCTACACCAATGCGAGAAACGGTGGAGAAACTCCTCGATCGGGCAACGATGCAGTGACCGTTTTTTCCGCCCTCTACGGCGTACGCAAGAAATTGTCGTTCAAACTGGTTCTCCGACGAACGGCGCGGTCGGCTCCGCCGTTGACATCCGGCCAACGAAACTTTGCACGACACCTCGCCGACCATGGGTGACGACTTCGACCGCCTCGAAACCCTTCGTGACGATCCCCGCGACGACATTCCGCTGGCCCACCGCATGAAACGGTTTGTCGAGTCTCTACAGATCCGTATCACAAAAAAACTGGAGGAGGTCGATGGGTCTACCTCCTTCGAGGTGGATCGGTGGGAGCGCGAAGAGGGCGGCGGGGGCATCACCGCTGTGATTGAAGGAGGCGAGGTGTTCGAGAAAGGCGGGGTGAACACCTCCGCGGTACACGGGCCGCTGCCGGACCGCATGGCCGAGGCGCTGGGAGTGGACGCGAAGCCTTTCTACGCGACCGGATTGTCCCTGGTGGTCCACCCGCGCTCTCCGCTCGTCCCAACGGTTCACGCCAATTTTCGGTACTTCGCTCTCGGGGACAACCTGATGGCCCCCGACGATCAGTGGTTTGGCGGCGGGGCCGACCTCACACCGTACTATCCCCGCCTGGAGGACACCCAGCACTTCCATCGGGTCTGGAAAAAGGTGTGCGACCGCCACGACAGCGTGGCCGACTACGCAGCCTTCAAACGGGAGTGCGACGACTACTTCTATCTTGACCACCGCGACGAGGCCCGAGGGGTCGGCGGCATTTTCTACGATTATCTTCGGGACGATCCGGAGGGCACGTTTTTCTTTACCCGAGAGGCCGGCCGCTCTTTTCTGGATTCGTACCTGCCCATCGTCGAGCGACGGCTCAAGGGCGACTGGGGGAAACGCGAGCGAAAATTTCAGCTCCGGCGACGGGGGCGGTACGTCGAGTTCAATCTGGTGTACGATCGAGGGACGAAGTTCGGATTGGAAACCGACGGGCGGACCGAAAGCATTCTCATGAGCCTCCCGCCACACGTAACCTGGGCCTACGATCGGCAGCCGGACCCGGGCACGCCGGAGCACCGTGCGCTCTGGTACTTTGAGCCCCGCGACTGGTTGGGGCTGACGCCGGAAGATGTGCCGGAGGGAACAGAATAAGAGCCGTTGTGGACGCGAGCGTTTTCGGTCGAAAGTTCAAGCCCCCAGAGGAACCGGGACGCGGCGTGAGCCGCACAAAGCCATCCCTTCCTAGTCCCAGTATTTGCTGTACCGGGGACCGGCTGTTCACGACGCCCCCTGACTTTCTGCGTCGGTACGAGTTCGGTGACCGAGTTTTTCGCGGCGAGTACGTTCCGTCCGGATCCGTGAAGGTTACTGAAGGGGAGCGCGTGGGTGTTGTTCTTCTGAGTCGGGGCGGGCCGGATCAGCCCGGTGACGTCGAGTCGTTTCTCTACAATCGCTACATGGACCCGGCACAGTGTGACGTGCCGGTCGGGGGACGCCTTCGTCGCTGGGCCTGCCGGGCGCCGTCTGCGTTCTGGGCCCCCAATGTTCAAAACGACCATGAACTCACGCCCCCACTACGCCAACTCCACTACCGGCTCGTTCCCTCGCCCGCTGAAAGGCCTCGTTGGAGCCTGGGGAGCGGCTCCCTCGACGATCTGTCTCGGCACACGGTCGACGACCCGAT
>PXTG01000043.1 GCA_003023365.1 Bacteroidetes bacterium QH_7_62_13
GACTTGTCCCGTGTCCGAAGCGATTTTTGGAAACGGTTCCCGTCCTCGTCCTTGCCTTGGTAGTAGAAGATGCCTCGTTTCTTGTAGAGCGAACTGACCCCTCTGGCTGGTGCACTGACAGGCGAAAATACGGCGCTTCCAGACCGCACAGAGAAGGCGTCCCTTCGTCAGCGGAAGCAGTCATTCCGCCGATTTACGACCATTTAGCCCGTTTTTTACTACCATCCGCTGCCTAAGCGACGACCGAGCGCTTTCTTGCTTCCTTCCTATTTCCCTCTCCTCCCCACCCACAGAAGCGACAAAACGCCTTCTCTCGCCGCTCAGGGCATTGCGCCCGAGCGTGTGCGTGCGCCGCCCCGCGGACCTCACGAACGCTTCACGCCCCCCGCTACGAACAGATGCGGACGGACGGCATATACGGAAATGTCTGTTTGGCGAAATGACCTCGTAGCTCAGCTTGGCAGAGCAACGGACTTTTAATCCGTGAGTCGCAGGTTCGAATCCTGCCGGGGTCACCGTTCGACTTGGGAACCCGGAGTGGGGAATAAGGAGATGCGCCTCCGGTGCGTACCGGAACATCACCCCACGCTCCAAATTCCAAAATTCACATTTAGTCCTCTGCCCGAGTGGCGGAATTGGTAGACGCGCATGGTTGAGGGCCATGTGGCCGTTACAGGCCGTGGAGGTTCGAGTCCTCTCTCGGGCACCAAGCGACAGCTACGAAACGCCTCTGAGCGCCGCGTACCGGCGATCTCGGGGGCATTTTCGTTTTTGGCCTATCCTCCGAAAAAAAGACCGTGCGGCTGAGGTAGTCTCTCAACGCCCTCTCCCCAGGCCCGTTTGCAGGGCAGCGCATTCCATCCTGCCTTGTTCAGTCCGACGAGGGGACAGAAGCCGAATGCTCTCTGCTTCGCTCGGGAACCGGGAAGACAAGCCATTGAGAGATGAGGTCAGGATCGTTCGGCCTGAACGCGGGAGGACACCGCGAACACGGGGATCCACTAAAGGGGGCTGGACGCCTCGTCCGCCGTCGTGGATCAGGGAGGAATTCCCGGAGAGTCAGGATCGTCGGGTGAAAAAAGAAGGGAGAACCCGACGGTCCCGGCCCAGGAGTTTCACAACGAGATCCAGCGTGACGCCCAAACAGATTCCGAAGAGGACGGACTGTTTGACCCCCAGGCGGTTGCCCACACCGGGGAGTCCGAGGCTGTGGAGGAGGGAGCCGACGATCCCGGTTTGATGGGAGAGCATGAAGAGGACGGCCCCGAACGCAAATCCGAGAACGGCGGACCGGATCAAGTCGTCGACCAGTGTGGAAGACGTTTCGGCGGATTTGCGCGGGCTCATCAAGACGGGCCGGCAAGTGAACATCAAAAGGGAAGAGGGAAGGCCCGACCAGTACGGGCTTCAAAACGCTGTCACTGCTCTACGAAAATTCCTTGCCGGGGTGTCACGCGTGGCGTGAAGAAGTGAGGAGGTCCAGACGTAGCTCCGTTAAAGTCCTCGCGTCGAGTCTCCGTCATGAACGACGGCGAGGGTCGTGACGACTTGAGGGTGGCCCAACAATGATCGAGGTTATCCGTCCGTTCGCTGCGGTGCCAGGAGATAAAGAATGGCCATGCGCAGGGCAACGCCGTTTGTTACCTGGCTGAGGATAATGGCGCGCTCGTGGTCGACGACGTCGTTGGCCAATTCCACCCCCCGGTTCACCGGGCCGGGATGCATGATGAGAAGATTTGGATGGCGGCGCAGGTGGTCCGGCGTAATGCCGAACTTCATGTGGTACTCGCGGATGCTGGGGAAGAGGCCCTCGTCCTGCCGTTCCATCTGAATCCGGAGGGCCATGGCGATGTCGCATCCTTCCAGTGCGGCGTCGAGGTCCGTCGTGGTGCGAACGTCCATGGCCCGTTCCATCTCCACCGGCAGCATAGTGGCGGGCCCGCAGAGCGTGACGTTGGCCCCGAGCGTGGTCAGGGCCTGCACGTTCGAACGCGCCACGCGGCTGTGTGTGATGTCCCCGATAATTGAGACGTTCAGTCCGTCGAATGTGTCGATATGCTCCCGCATTGTGAGCACGTCGAGCAGGGCCTGCGTGGGGTGGGCATGGGCGCCGTCCCCTGCGTTCAGGATGACGCTGTCCGTGCAGCGGGCCAGGAAATGAGGAGCCCCCGGCGAACTGTGGCGCAGGACCACGACATCCACTTTCATCGCCTCCACGTTCCGCGCCGTATCCTTCAGCGTCTCTCCCTTCTTGACCGACGAGCCGGATTTTGAGAGGCTTACCGTCTCGGCCGACAGGCGCCCGGCGGCCAGTCCAAACGAGAGCTTCGTCCGGGTGGACGGCTCGAAGAAAAGACTGGCAACGGTGGTGCCCTGGAGAGTGGGGACCTGCCGGATGGGACGATCCAGCACCGCCCGAAATTCCTGGGCGGTATCGAGGATGTGGCGCAGTTCGTCGGCGTCGTAGGTTGAAAGGTCGAGCAAGTGACGGTGTCGAAGGGGGGAGTCGGCGTCGACAGCAGGCGTATCGGGGGAGTCAGCCATAGGTGGGTCCGGTTGGCGGACGAGGGGGAGCGGAGAACGAAGCGAAGGGATTAGCGGGAAGGGTCCTCGTCATCCGGGCGGAGCGCCTCTATGAGCCACACGCCATCCGCCTCATCAATTTCTTCGACGCCCACGTGAACCTCCTCGTGGGGAAGGGTGGGTACCTTGCGTCCCACCACGTCGGTGGCGATCGGGAGCTCTCGGTGGCCGCGGTCGATGATGACGAGGAAGCGGATGGAGGCCGGACGGCCCAGGTCCATCAGGGCGTCGAGCGCCGCCCGGCCCGTACGCCCCGTAAACACTACGTCGTCCACGAGGACAAGGTGACGGCCCGAGATGTCGAACGGGATATGGGTCTCCTGTACGTTGGGCTGCTCCAGCCGCATCCGCACGTCGTCGCGGTACATGGTTACGTCGAGCACCCCGACGGGAAGGTCGGTCCCTTCCTCGTCCTCAATGCGACGCTGCAGGCGTCGTGCCAGGTACACACCCCGCGTCTGCATGCCGACGAGTGCAAACTCGTCCGCAGGCGCCTCTGCGTCCGGGGCCATGAACTCGAGAAGTTGCTGCGCCATGCGGTCGAGCGTCCGCGAAAGGTCGCGGGCCGTCATGAGCTGGGCCTTGATGCGGTCCTCGGGCTCCATGGGAGCGGGGTCGATTGTTGAAAGACGAGGGCAGGCGGCAGAACGGGTCCGATCGATGCCCCTTGATACGCACAAGGAACCGAATACGAGAGAAACTTTCTAACGGGGCTGCCGGTGCGGGGTGCAGAAAGCGGACAAAACGTTCAGTACCGCATGCGGAACGGTGTCCCCGAAGAGGAATCAGCAGGAGGGCTGAGGGAGCGCTTCGCGTAGCACGCATGCACGAACGCCGGGCACGACGGGCGAGGCATTCAATTCCTGCGATATTTTCACGATGATCGGTCATGGCCGACTCTGACTCTTCGCTTCGCTACCTCGACCCCGTCGCTGTTTCGGAGCTTGCAACCATGGAGTTGCGGGCCCGGCTCATCGTCGAGGGCTTCATCACCGGTCTGCACCGAAGTCCCTATCATGGCTTCTCCGTGGAGTTCGCCGAGCACCGCCCCTACAACCCGGGCGACGAGCTGCGGCACGTTGACTGGAAAGTGTACGCCAAGACGGACCGGTTTTACGTCAAGCAGTACGAGGAAGAAACGAACCTGCGTCACTACGTGGTGCTTGACACGTCCTCCTCGATGCGGTACAAGGGAGAAGCCGAGCTTTCGAAGCTGGAGTATGGGTCCTACCTCGCCGCTGCCTTACACAATTTGATGCTCAAGCAGCGGGACGCCACCGGCTTGATTGGGTTCGACGAGACGGTGCACACCCTGCGGCCGCCGAAGGCCACGCCGGGCTACCTGCGCCAGCTTCTCGCCACGCTCGAGCAGATGAACGACCAGGAGCCCGAGGAGCGCCGCACGAGTGCCGCCGCGGCGCTCGACGAAGTGGCCGAGCGCATTGGGCGACGGTCGCTCGTTGTCGTCATTACGGACCTCTTCGAGAACGTCGCCGCGCACGACGATCTCCTCAAATCCCTGCGACACCTCCGGCATCGGGGACACGAAGTCGTCGTCTTCCACGTGCTGGAGGGCGAGACCGAGCGTCAATTCGACTTTCCGGATCGCCCCATGCTGTTCCGCGATGTGGAGACCGGGGAGGAAGTCACCCTTCAGCCCGCCCAGCTCCGCGAGCACTACGAGGAGGCGGTCGAGCACTTCACCGACACCTTCCGCCGCAACTGTTTGGAGCACGACATCGATTTTGCCGAACTCGACACCAACGAGGCCTACGATACGGCCCTGATGGCGTACCTCAACAAGCGCTCGCGACTCGTATGAGGGAGGAGGCCCTACCCGTCGGTCTCCGGGGGGATGTTCGACACTGAGGGCTCAACCGACTCGACTGGGCGGATGTCGCACAGGGCGTGCAGACGGGACACCGTACGCCCAAACTTCTCGGCCACTGCCTGGGCGACGCCGGCGTGCGCGTCCGGATCGAACCAGGCATCCGGGGGACGCTCGGCGGTGAAGTGGAGCGCCGGGGCGTCTGGGTTCAGATACAGAGCGTCGATCACTCGGAGGAGACGAAGCGCGTCGTCCGTGTTCGCGATGGAGATGTCCGCCACAAACAAACGGTCGAGCGTCGTGAGGTCGTCGATGAGGGTCGGATGGGCGATCTCCGTCGTGGCCCGCCGAAGGTCGGAGAAGGACCACCATCTGGAGGCCCCGGTCGCTTCCTCGTAGGCCCGCCGGAGTGCCCGCTGCGTCTGATCGGACGGGCCGATCCAGCCGTGTCCCGACTGCTCAACCTCCTGCGTCCGGCGGTAGTCCGGCCCCTCCACGAACACAATCCGGTAGTCCGCCCGGAATTCCCGGTGCAGAAACCGCTCGAAGCGGGTTTCACTGAACTGACGGGACAGGTACTGCTCCGGCGTCACGTTGCTGGTGGCGAGTAGAGGCACGCCCCGCTCGGCGAGCGTCTGGAGGACCTGGACGAGACGCATCTCGTTGGCCGGATCGTCGATTTCCACCTCGTCGAGGCAACAGACCGCGTGCTCGTCGGCCAGGCGGTGGGCAAATGCGGTCGGCGGCACGGTTTGTCGGAAGAGGGTGCTGGAGTGCAGAAAGGCGCAGGAGACCGCCGGGGTGAGGGCGTTATACACCGCGGCCAACAGGTGCGTTTTGCCCGTGCCCGCCGGGCCGACAAGGTAGAGCCCATTCGGTCGGGAAGTCTCCGTCCGGCCCAGAAGTTGTTTGAGGTGCTCGGTCCACGACGGCGATTGGCGACAGGCCCGCACGAATTCTCGGGCCGCCCGCAGGGCTTCGGCCTGGCTTGAGGTCCCGGCCTCGTATTCCTCAAACGTGGCGGTACGGAAGCGGTCGGGAAGCGCCATGAGGAGATAGAATCAATCAGGGACGCTCGGTTGGGTATGGGGACAGCGTCAATGAGCCGTGTCCCCCACACTGTCGAGCGCCGTTCACCTTCTTACAGGAGCGAGGCGAACTGTGGTGGGGTCGAGGAGCGCCGTCGCTCCGACCCCGGGTTGACGGAGACGGACACGAAGGATCGAGGCACGCCATGTCACGGACGACAATCGCAGGAGGCCTTCGGATAAGTTACGGTTGGGGCACTGGCTCGCGCGCCTCGACTTCGGCCGCGTCGAGATGGGTGTGCAGGGCCGTTTGTTCGTCGGCGTCGGCGAGGCCGATCACAACGGGGCCGTTCGGCGTGCGGAGGAGGAGCACGGCGTCCCCGACCGCTCCCACGAACCCCTGTGTGGCGGCGTAGCGGCGGTAGTGCCGATGGTACCGGGTCGCCGAGACGACCTCGATTTCGTCCACGGCGTCGTAAGACACGGTTTGGGAACGGGTGCCCTGCTCCAGCTCCAGGCCGCTGGCGGTGCACGTAATCCTGATGGCGGGACGGAAGCCAAGAAGACCGACGGCCGCCAGCACGGCGACCGAGGCAAGCTGTCCCGCCCAGAAGAGAACCTGCCACGACGGATTATCAGCCAGAACGGGTTTGAGAAGAGTCCATCCCAGGTAGTGCGTCATCAGGAGGGCGAGAGCCAACCCCGCGAGGGTAACGATGAGGAAGGCTTCTCCCCGCAAACGGTCGCCCGTCCAGGATCGAAAGAGACGGCCCAGAGGCGAATAGCTAGGGTCGTAGGATCGAGGAGATCGAAAGGTGCGCGGCACGGCGGCGCTCGGTCTGAAAAGAAAGAGGGAAAAGGTGCACTGTGCGAAAGCCACGAAAAATCCACAATCTTCAACCGGACGGTGTTCCAGTCAAGAGGGCGAATCGGGGGGTGGGCGCCTACGAGGCCGATGACCCTCCGTTGGCATGATCGTTTCCCCCGTAGTCGCCGAGCTCCAGGGTCAATTCGTCGCGGTAGGCCCGGTAGGCCGTGACCAGGATGGCCGTGAGTGGGACGGCGATGAGAAGGCCGAACACACCGAGGAACGTTCCGAACGCCAGCAACGAGAACAGCACGAGGACGGGGTGGAGGCCCACCTGATAGCTCAGGATATTGGGCGTGAGCACGCTCTGTTCGAGAAAACTTTCGCCGAGCAGAACGAGGAGCACGATTGCGGCCTTGATCCATCCACTGAGTACGAGGGCGAGGGCGGAGCCGAGGATCATCGTGAGGATGGCGCCGAGCTGCGGGATAAAGTTGAGAATACCGGACATTAGCCCAATCAGCAGCCAGAACGGGACGTCGAACAGGAACAGAAGCACCGAGACATTGAAGGCCGCGATCAAACTGATCGTGAGCTGTCCTCGCAGGTAGTGACCGACGATGCTGCCGGCCTGGACCAGATAATCGCGACGTCCCCCGGCCGTCGGGAAGAGTTCGATCAGGCCTTCCTGGATGTCGGGGTAGTCACGGAGGGTATAGAAGAGTAATACGGGGACGAGGGCGAGCACAGTGAGCACGCCGAGGACGGAGCCGAGCGACGACACGAGATTTTCGACGGCCCCCGGTAGGCGGCGGGCCTGCTGCTGAACGATGGTCTGGATCTGGTGGAGGGCTTCTTCCTTCTCGATGAGGCCGGTACTTTCGAGGATGTCGAAAACCGTGGAGGCGGCCAGCCAGGAGCGCAGCCCCTCCACGCCGTTGAGCAACCGCTCGGACAGTCCTTCGAGCTGTCCCGATACGCTGGGGACGAGGATGAACAGAATGAGGCCGAAAATTCCGACGACGAGGCCGGTGATGAGGAGCGAGGGAAGCCACCGTGGAATGCGCACGCGAGCCCGCAGTCGTTTGACGGTCGGGTTCAGGAGATACGCCAGCAAGTAGACGACGGCGAATGGGATCAGGACCCGGCTGAGCTTATCGATCGTCCAGAGCAGCAGCAGTACACCGCCGGAAATCAAGAGGGCGCGGGCGGCTTTCTGGTGGCGGAGGGGCCAGAGCAAGAGGGCCCCGGCCAGCCCCACGAGCGGGGGATTGAGGAAGCTCCCCTCCTCGGTGGGCACCTGCATCTGGTAGAGCAGCGCCAGAAAGAGCACCACGCCGCCCGCAATCAGGACGGTTTCGAACGCGGTAATGCGCTCAAAGACCGACCGCGGGAGACTGTCCGACGAAGAGGGGGGGTCGGGCGACGCGGGGTCGGTGGACGACGAAGACGGTGCGTCCGGCGGGTCGGACGGTGAGGGGTCGGAGGAGGACATGCGCGGGCCGAGTCGTACTGCCAGAGGACCGATCACTAGGCGGTGGGGAGCCCTACAGCGCCAGCGGCGCATGCAACTGTTCGGGACGGGTAGGGTTCAGAACATCACCTGCGATCACCAAAGAGACCCGAAGGGAGAATTGCGATGTCCATCTCTTTTTCTCGCTCGGCCGTTCCGAACGGGGCGGACGGGCCGTTCGGGTCCATCCGCCGGTGCATTCGAGGGACGGGGGGAGGGGGGACAGGGCCTGTATCAATATGCGTACTCGAACAGGAGGTTGAGTTGAAGGGATTGCTGGTTGTTAAGGGCGCGGAGTAGGAGGGTGTCGAAGAGCTGATATTCAAGCGTGAGATCCGGTGCGTACTGATTGTTTTCCTGCGTCGTTGATGCCGCCGAGGTCGTCACCGGTTGCTGAATCGAAGCGAAGAGTCGAGGCGTGAAGTACCGGCCGATGGTGAGATACGACAGGCCGGACGGTCGAATTTGGACACGCACGACATCCAGTCCCAGTTCGCTGGCGGCTAGGTTTTCAACGAAGTCGCTCGCTTGACCGAGTGCCATTTGGGTCGCCATACCGCCGCCGTTTCCGCCTTCCCCTCCACTCAGAAGTTCATTCGCGGGCCGTCCCGTTGCGAGATAGGACAAAATGTCGCGCGTATCCATCGGGGGATCGGAGGTGAGGGTGGGAGTCAGGTCGTCCGGCCGTCCCGTCAGCTTCAAGGTGATGCGAACTTCGTTCCCCTGACTGCCTTGCGCCCGTTTTTCGTAGACGGCCACGATGGAAATCTCGGGGGTTTCCGGGTCGCCGTTGAACGTGACGGTGCCCTCCGTAATGTTGAAGTCCTGTCCGAACTGGCGAAGCGTGCTGCGTTTCGGTTCAACCTGGATGGAGCCGAAGATCTGCGTGTCTTCGTCGTAGGCCTTGCTCAGCTCTAGGTCCCCCGCGAACTGTACGTCCATTTCCGGGTTGCTGCGGGAGCGAAGCCATGTGTTGCGTTCAATGCGGACCGTCAGGTCCATCTCCAGGGCCTGGTACGCACCGATGGTCGTGGTGTCGGCCGCTTCGAGGCGGACGCCGAAGCGGTTTTCCAGGGAAAGCCGGTCTGCTTCCGTGAGGGCGACGGATGTAGCCCCGGATGCGTTTTCGGCGAGGGCTTCGTTGTAGAAGATTTCGGCGCCTTTCACCTGGACGCTGCCGGAGAGAGTGGGGCGCTGGACCGTTCCGCGGAGGGTCATGCGTCCGTCGACGAGGGCCCGGCGGTAGGCCCGTGTGTCGATGGCAATGAAGTCGGAAGCGTCCAGCTCGAGGTCGAACTCGCCGACTGTGAGCTTGGGAACGTTGATCGTTCCGGTGGCACGGAGGCGTCCGTCGTTGTCGGAGCGGACGGCGACTTCTTCGAGAACAATCCGGTTCTCCGTGAAGCGAAGCGTTCCGGTGGCGCCGTGGTACTGCGTGCCCAGATCTTGCAGCTGGGCGCCACCGCCATTGAGGGACGCCGTGCCCGTTAGTTCCGGCGCGTCGAGGGTGCCGCGCACCTTGACATCGGCGGCCAGGAAGCCTTCGATGTTCCGCACCGTGGAGGGGTCGAAGAACGGGTCCACCCAGCTGAGCGGGAAGCGCTCGGTCGACACGTCGAACCGAACCGGCTGGCCCGACACGTCCGCGGAGGTGGGGGCTCGCAGACGGAGGTCGGTGGGGAGGCTGCCCTGAGCCGTGAGAACGCTGCCGTCGGTGTGGGTGAGACGGGCGTCCAGATCGAGCGAGAGATCGTCGTAGGCCGCGTCGAGGCGCAACGTCCCCACGTCCCGGTCCTCGGTACGAAGATCAAGGAAGAGTTGACTGTCGAGTTGAGGACCCGTCGCGGGGCCGCTCAAGTCGATGGAGCCCTCCACCGTGCCTCCCACTCCGGATAAGCCCACGAGGGGGGCGATGGGGCCAAGTTGCACGGCCTCCACATCCACATTGAAATTCTGGGTACCCGATGCATTGATCACGCCGTTCGCCGCAATTCGCTGATTTCCGCTCTGGAGCTGGAAGTTTTGGACCTCATAGCGATCATTGATCGTGAAGACGGCCTCGTTCTGGAGCGCCCACTGATCGTTCTGCATCTGGAGGTCCAGCTGCGAGAGGGTAACCGTCGTTTGCTCGTCCTCGAGGGTAGTTGCCGCCTGCAGAGAAGCGGTGCGATCGGGGTCGATGCGCATCTTCAGGGAGCCCTCGACGGATTGGCCGTCGTAACGGGTCTCGAGGGTGGTCTCCTCGGCCGAGAAGCTCGTCACGGACAGGTAGCCGAGCGTGCCGTTGAGCTCCACCTGCTCAAGCCATTGTTCCTGTCCGCGCCGTCCGTTGAAGTCGAGGTCGGCCTCCGAGAGGCGCAGATCGTTGTAGGAGAATCCTTCGACGTCGAGGGTGCCGTCGAATCGCTGCGTGGCCGGTGATGAGCCATAGATGTTGGTCGTAAGTACGGCGGATCGAAGGTGGAAGGTCTCCGCCTCGACGAACGGGCGGAGGGGAGCGGGGTCCGTCAGCTCGGTTCGGAGGGATAGCGCAGAGGTCGTCGCCGTGTCGGTCAGGGCGAGCGTGCCCCCGCCGGTGCTCCGAAACGCATTGGAGGTGGCACGCAACGTGTCCAGGTTGAGTTGACCGCGACGAAGGGTGCCCGCTACGGCGAGCGTATCCAGTGTGAACTGGTCGGCGTCCATCCCGCGACCGGAAAGCGTCGTGGAGGCCGTCAGGGTGGACGGGTCCGTCCCGCGACCGCTGAACGACCACTGCAGAGCATCGAGGTGGGCACTGAGGGAGTCGACCCCAGCAAGAGCATCCAGGTCCAGGGAGTCGGCGGTCGTCGTCAGCGCGTAAGACGGCGTGGTAGACAGGCTATCGGCCGTTCCGTTCAGGGTTACCTCCCCTCCGGCGAGGGCGAGCTGTCCGTCAATTGCGGCCTGCCCCGATTCAGCCGTGGCCCGGACGCGGCCGCTCGGGAGGACGGCGTCGTTGATCCGCGACTCCGTGAATGAGAGGTCGGCGTCGAGGGCGAAGGTAGACGCCGTAGCGCCACGTGCGGTGAGGGACAGAGACCCGGACAGGGCCGTCGATAGGCTGGGCAGGGCGGCGAAGGCGCCGGCATCGAGGGACGTAAACGACCCTTCCGTAACCTGATAGGTGGGCACCGTGGCGAACGGGCGGGCCGTAGCCGCAAATTGAACGCCGCCATCCGGCGTGTTGAGGGTGAGGTCGGTGTTGAACTGGCCGTCGCGGAGACGCAGGTCGAGCGACGCGTCGTCGATGCGCTGCTGGTTCACCCGCGAGGTGTCGAGGGTAAGTCCGGCGTCGACCGCCATTGCGGCGGGGTCGGTGCCCCGCATCGTGCCCCGCATCGTGCCGTGAAGCCGGCTCGACTGGGTGGTGTCGGCGAGAAAAGGACCGATGTCGAGGTTGTCAAAGCGGCCCCGGGTAAGTGTGAGGGTCGGGGTTGAGGCAAAGGGCGTCCCCTCTACGGCGAGCGTCCAGGTGCCACCGTTGAGAGTCGCGTCGGTCTTGGACGTGATCTGCCCGCGGTCGAGGCTAGCGGTGGTGGACAGAGACGAGAGCCGATGGGGGCCGTAGTACGAGTCCGTCAGCGAAAGCGTAGCGTCGAGGCGCATTGTTTTGGGGGTGAAGCCCCGTCCCTCAATGTGGGCCGTTCCGGTGAGCCGGCTCGCGGTTGTATCCCCGGCGAGGGCCGCCACGTTGAGGTCGTCGAGCCGACCCGTCTCCAGGACGAAGCGTTCCGTGCCGTCGAGTGCGGCAAAGCCGGCGGCCTCGACGGTTCCGGTCGATAGCGTGAGCCCCCCGTCGACGGTTACGCGCTCGGGGCGCAGGTCCACGTCCAGCCCTCCGCCGACGATGCGCTGTGTGCCGATGCGGGACGGGTCGAGGGTGATCGACAGGTTCATCTCCTGGCGGTCCGTCCCGATGGCCTGGGCCTGCAGGTCGGCGGTAGCCGCCAGGTCACTCTGGACGCCGGCGTCCGGGGCCACCTTAGCCAGGTTTAGGGCCTCGACGGTCGCCGACACGTCTGCCGATGGGGCCTCGTCCAGCGGTCGGGCCTGTCCCGTAGCCCGGAGGCGCGCCCTGTTGAGCGTCCCTCGCAGGTCGATAGTGGCCGCCCCGTCGCGCACCGTGGTTTGTAGCGACAGGGAGCGGGTTTGGAGGTCGCCCCAGCGCGTATCGGTGAGCCGCAGGTCGGCCGTACCGGCCAGCGCATCGAGGGACGGGCCTTCAAGATCGACCGATAGGGTTCCGTTGAGGCGATTCTGTGTCGAGTCGGAGGGGCCAAGCAGGCTTGTAGTCACGTCCTGAACCTCGGCGTCGAGTTGATACGAGAGCGGGCGGCCTTCCGGGGGGGGCGTGGCCGTGGGGGTGCCCGCGGCGCGGGCCGTCAGGGTTCCTCCTTCGCTGAAACGTGCCTCTGCCGTCGTGACGATGCGGTCTCCGGAGCCGCTCCCGGTGACATCCAGCTGTAGGGACTCCTGCGGGTTCACGGAAAACGTTGGGGCAAAGAGGGTAAGGTCCTGCAGCGCGAGCGGTTCGGCTCGTAGCCGAAACGATACGTCGTCGAGGGAGTCGCCGCCGCCGTCCGGGAGGCGAACCGTGCCGTGCCCTCGCACGTGGCTGCGGGGAGAGTCGAACTGCAGGGTGTCGAGCGTAGCGGTGGTGCCCGAGAGGCCGCCGCGGGCGGCGAGGCGCAGGTCGGTCGTGTCGTCGGGGAGGCGGCCCCGGAGGCCCAGTGTGTCGACCCGACCGGTGACTACGGAGTCGGACCGCACGTCGTGGGCCCGGAGCTGGAGGCCCCGGAGGCGAGCCGTCGAGTCCCGTCCCCGTGCGTAGAAGGCCGCCGAGAAGGACCCATTCGTGATGCGCGCTGTGTCCAGTCGGACCGGCATCGCGGCGCTCGTGTCGGCTTTGTTCGACGCTGGGAGCACGCGCATCCAGTCCCAGGTCGAGTCGGCGGCCTGTCGCATCGTGATCGACGGACCGGCTGCAGAGAGCCGCTCGACGTGCACGCGTCCCCGGAGGAGGGGCCACAGGAAGTAGCGGACACCGAGGGTGTCAACGTGTGCCATAGGAATTGGCGCTCCCGTCTCGGGGTCGGGCCGGGATAGCGTCACGTTCGTTAGCTGGAGGGACCGGACCCAGCTGCCCGAAGCGCGTTCGACCGTAAGCTCCGTGTTGGGGAGTGGGTTGACCGTCCCGGCAAGCCACTGGGCCGCCGCCGTGGCGCCCGATTCGGTCTGGAGCACCAGTAGGGTGGCCCCAATCAGGAGCAGAAGGCCGACCAAAAAAGCCCCGACCGTCCAGGCTGCGCGTCGTCCCCAGCGCCGGAACACCGAAGACGCATCGTCGGAGGAGGACGGGTCGGACAGGTCCGTGTCGGAAGGCGAGTCAGACACAACCGATCAGATGAGGGTTGAAAAAAGCGTATAGCGGACGTCGAGAAGGGAGAGTGTCGAGTAGGGACATTGCACCCGGAGTGCGTTCTTCCGCTAGAAAGAGCGCCCGATGCCGAAGTGCAGTCGAAAGCGTCGGATCGGCCTCGTTGGGGCGTCGGTGGGCGGGGCTCCCTGTTCCACCTTGGCTCCCACGTCGCCGGGATTGCGGAGATCCAGGGCGTCGGGCGTAAGCTTGTAGGCGGCGTCCAGGCGCACGAAGCCAAACGGCGTCCGGTAACGAAACCCCGCCCCTGCCCCCACGAGAAGCTGGGTCCGCTCCGTCGCGACCGTGCGCCCCTCCGGACCGGCCACAATCCCAGCAACGTTGGCCGGGGGGATGAGGTTTAGGGTTCCCGTTTCCAGGTACGCCGCGTCCACGAAGATTGCGGTGCGCCAGCTGTCCCCGAGACCCGGAAACGGGAGCCGGGCCTCCAGATTGACGCCGAGCTTTGAGCGAGCCCCGGTGGACCGGTACGCGTAGTTCGTCGACGCGGTGTCCCGGTTCAGGTCGCGCAGCACCTTCCCGCCGCCGAGCTTGGAGGTCCAGCCCCGCACGTCGCTGGCCCCGCCCGCGTAGAACAGGACATCGGAGAACCGGTCCTGATACCGCCGCGTATTGCGGCGAAGCGAATCGGGAGCCGTCAGCGCACTGGTAAGGTTCGTCCGGCTTTCTCCGTAGGGCTGCAGGAACCCGCCGAATACCCGCCCGGCCACCTCGACGTTGTCGCTAAGGGGGAGGTACCCACTCACTTCACCGCTCCCCCGAGCAAACTCGACGCCGGAGTCGAAGGGGATGCCGCCCAGCTCCACGGTCGGCCGGAGGATGTACCCGCGATTGGGATTAATGAAATCGTCGGCCTTGCCGAATGTCCCGCTCAGCGTAAAGACGCTCTTCCCGAATAGGTCGTCCAGCCGGGCGCCGGGGCGGTCTCCCGTCCCCGTTCCGCGAAATTGCTGGGTGCGGGAGAAAGAGTGCTGGAGCGACACCGACCGGAACGGCAGAAGGTTGTAGACGAGCGTCGTGTTGATCCCGAACTGCCGCTCGTTGAGCCGCAGGTCTTCAAGGAGTTGAAGGCCCCGGTCCGGGCTGGGGCTGAGGGTAGGGTTGCGACGTTCCTGGACGAATGGCTCCAAGGTGCCGGTAAGGCGCTCGGTGAAGAGGTACGGCTGGCGAAAGGTAAGGGAGGTGCGGAAAAGCCGGTTCGGCGTCTTCGTCAGGTCGCCGGAGAGAAAGGGAAAGACGCTCGCCGGATTGCTGGGAAACCCCGTTTCGGCGGTTACGCCGAGGACGAGGGAGCGGCCTCCTCCTCGAAAGTTGCGGTGACGCCAACTGCCGTCGACGGTTATCCCGGCCTGGGTGCCGTACCCAACTTGGCCGGAATAGGCCCGAAGGTTCGCCTCGCGAACGCGGTAGCGCACCGTCGCGGTGCTGTCGCGAGGCTGGTCCGGCATGTCGGCAAGGGCCACCCGGAAGAGACTTAGGTCGAAGAGGGCGCGCTGGCCCGCCGTTACGTCGGCGGCAGAAAAGCGGTCGCCTTCCTCGAAGGGAAGGGCCCGACGAATGACGACGTCATTCACCGAGTCGTTTCCTTCGATCTGTATTTCTGAGAACCGGGCGAGCGGGCCGGGGTCGACCAGAAATCGAAGCGTGACGCTCGTCGAGTCGATTTGCGTCTCGGACTGAATGTTGGCGAATGCATATCCTTGGTTGCGCAGCCACGTTCGCGTCTCGTCCTCGATTCGAGTGCGTTCAAAGTCGGTGTATCGTTTTCCCTTCCGTGTGTCGGTCTCCTTCTGGAACTGGCGCCACTTTCGGGTTCGGGGAGCGTCGAGCTGATCGGTCAGCGGCTGGGTCCCGTCCGCCGTCCGGAACGTGACCTCGCGGAGGATGCGGGGGGGGCCTTCCTGAATGGTAAAGATGACGTGGATCCGATTGTCGGTCGTGTCGAGCTGGGAGGCCGGATAGTCGATACTCGGCCGCGGGAACCCATTCTTCTGGTAAAACTGGCGCAGGCGGACGACGTCCTTCTGAAGGGTAAGGGGATCGAAGGACGGAGATTGCTGCTTCAGGCCGGGGAGAAACGAGAACGTGTTGCGGAAGCTGGCCCAAAAGCCGGGCGCCGTCGTTGCGATCTCTTCCCGCAGCCGGCTTTCCTCGAACGTCTGTCCCTCTACGAAGCGAAACGAAATCTCGCTAACCGTCGTCTCGTCGTTCACGAGTTGGAGCGGGGCCTGACCGATAGCGGGGGCCGGTGCGAGTGCGACGAGGAAGATGAGGGCCGGCAGCCACCATCCAGAATGGGATGAACGTTGGGACACGTGCGGTGCGGACACGAACAGTGGGACAAAGAGAAGAGCAATGATCAGATGGGATGACACTACGATCATCACTTGAATCCGTTCAGCGACCGTCCCGCCCAGTCTGAATTGATCGCCATTTTCGCCGAAGTGACGGATAAATCGTCAAGGGGACGGGGAGGGATCGGGCTGAGCCTCCTCCTCGGCTTCGTCGGGTACTGATTCTTGCTCGGAGGGATCGGGGGGATCGTGGGCCGGAGACGGACCCGTTGGGGGAGTGTCGGTAACGGGAAGGGCCTTGGGGGGCGGCTCCTCGCCGGGCAGGTGCCCGGCCGTCACGTGTTTGTGCTCGTGCAGTGAGGAGATAACGGCTCCGATCATGAGCACGACGCTGGAGAAATAGACCCAGAATACGAACGCAACGAGGAGCCCGAAGGTGTTGCCGAGAGCACTGAGGCCTTCGGTGCCCGTGCTGTACTGGTCAAATTGTCCGACGTAGGTGGCGTAGTAGGTAAACGCCTGCTTGGTGATTTCCCAGAGCACGCCCGCGATGAGGGCTCCGGAGAGCGCACTTCGCTTCCGAGGAGAAGGTTGGGGAACCAGGTAGTACAGCTGAAAGAACATCGCCGTCGTGATGAGGAAGGGGAGAAGCAGCCCCGTGAGGTAGAGGCTCTGGTTCCAAAGCCACTTCAGCCAACGTACATTCCCACCCAGGTCCTGAACGATGACGTTGTTGAAGAACGACGGGAGAAAAACCGAAATTCCCACCGTAAGCAAGAACAAGAAGCCGACCTGGAGGACCATCCGCACGTCGAAGAGGTATCCCCGGAGGAGGGGGCGTTCCTCGTGCCAGTTCTGCTCGAAGGCGTTGCTGACGGCAATCCGAAGCGTGATAAACAGCGACATGGCCGACAGAAAAAGGCCGATGCCGCCCACTCCTACGATCGTTCCGCTGGCGCTCTCAACCTGGCCGAGAAACGAGACGAGCTCGTTGCTCTGAGTAGGGGGGAGCAGTCCCCGAATGAAGCGCTCGACGGTGGTAAACGCGTCATTTCCCTGAAGTATGCGGCCTACGATGCCCGTCGCGAGGATCACGATGGGCACGGTGGTTACGAGGACCTTAAAGGCGATGGCCTGAGCCCACAGAAAGACGTTCTTGGCGCTCAGTTCACGGTAAAGCCCCCGGAGGTAATATTGTACACTTTCCGCGAGCGCGGTCCGTGAGGGAATGAAAGCGTCGATGCCGCGGGCCATGTTCGGGGAATTCGGTCCAGCAGAAAAGGGGTCCCGGGTGCATCCACCGGCTGTTTGTACCCGTCGGGGTGTGAAGGTGATTCTCGGTGACGGGTCTCCGGGATCGGGCGGAAGCGTCAATCGAAGATGGGCCAGTGCACACCGAATCGGAATTGGCGAGCGGGAAGGGGGTATACGGGGACCGTGAAGGTGCCGGGTTGAAGGGTCGCCTGCTTCTCGGTCGAGCCGGGCGCGGCGAAAGAGACCTGGGCATTTTCGAGGGCAAAGAAGAGGGTCGCGCCCCGCAACTTGATGTCGGCGTGGATGTCGACGGTGCCGTTGGGGCCGACGGCGGTGCCGGGCCGGGCGGGAATGGAGGTGCCGCTCGGGGGCACCACGAGGCGACCCGTCGGGGGGTGAAACCAGCGACTGCTCATGGCGGTCCAGCCTCGCGCCTCCACGTAGAGGTCCGTGACGAGATCGACGAAGACGACGAAGCGGGCGCCGATGCGGCCCCGTCCGTACACCTGAGGAAGCGTATCGGCAAGGCGGGCCTGGAGGGGCGATTCCCCATCACTGAGAGTAGTGAGGGTGGTGGCCCGGCCCGACAGGTAAAGACCGCGATCCGCGTCGCGCCGCCATCCGAGTGTGACGGTCGCCCCGACCCGCCGTACGGGCGTTGCGGTCCGGCGGGCGTCTACCGTGTCCGTGGACGCGACCCGCTGCCCTGCGGGCGGATCGACGGCGTAGAGGTCCAGGGCGTCACGAATCTGGTGGGCGAATCCTTCGATCCCGACATCGACGGTCCCTCGTGAAAAGTTAACGCCGGTTCGCCCCTCCACTACCCGTCCAAACGACGAAGATGGGGCGCCCGGAAGGGGGCGCACGAGTCCCTCGAAGCCGGTCGTCTCGTACCAGGACGGGCGTTGGCCCGCCATGGTGGCCGCGGCCGTGAGCCGAACTGGACCGAGGGACCGCTCGGCCCGGACGGCGGCGGACGGATATTGCTGGTCGGCGGTGACGTGCCAGCCTCCATCGAGCACGAGATTGGTGCGGCCGAGCCGGAGGGAGTCACGCGCGAAGGCGTGCGCCCGCCACCGGGTCCCTTCCACGCCCGATACGTTGCTCCGGGCGACCCCCCACAGGCTGCCCCGAGCGCCAAGCGTAAGGGTGTGTGGCCCCACCTGGAGGGACTGCCGGAGTGAGCTGTGCCCGCCCTGCAATCTGGTGGTCCAGGTTGTATCGACGCCGGATGCGCCCCCGGAGTTACCGGCTCCTCCGCCCGTCTCGAAGTCAAACGTATTCGAGGTCCAGGTGGCCGACAGTTCGGTCGGGGCCGCCGTCCCGGGCAGGAGTGGTCCCCGGACGCGGGCGGTGAGGTCGTTGCGGAAGGTGTTGCGCCGGGCCCCGGGATTGACGCTGCAGTTTTCGCAGGTTGGGAGCACGTAGACGGTTCCGAATGGGGCCCCCTCCGGTGGGACCACCCCGCTGTGTGCCCCAATTCGGTGTCGGGACGAGAGATCGCTGAGCTCAATGGCCCAGTCGTCGCGCTGATAGCGAAGGCGCCCCCAGAAGCGGCGTTCGCGCCGAAGATCACTGCCGTCGTAGATCCCATCCGTGGCCCGTCCCCCGTACCCGAACGTCAGTTGGAAAAGGCCCGCTCCGCCAAACAGCGAGAGTCGATGTTGTTGCGAGTGCCCCACCTCGATGGATTGCAGGCCGTTGCCGTCTCGTCGGAAGCGGAGTTCGGTGATCGGGCGCACCTGATCGTAGTCGCGCCAGGCGGTGTGGACGCCCACGGCCGAGCCGCCCGGATCGGGGCCGAGGCCGGGACGTTGCAGGAAGGCGGTAGGAAGGAGGTCGAACCGGGCCCGGCCCGTGAGGGGACTGTCGTAGGGATGGCCGTCGAGCCAGAGGCCGGAGCGATGGGGACCCAGGCCCCGTGGGCTCCAGCCGTGCGGCCAGCCTACCGATCCAAGATCGTACAGGAAGCTGCCCGATTGCCGGGCGAGGACGTGTTCGAGGCCGGCGTGGGGGGTAAGGGCGGGCAGGGAGTCGACGGGCGAGCGCCCGTACACCGGATCCGGGAAGGAACGCGGCGTGTCGGGAAGTTCGTCCCGGCCCGCACCCGGACCCGATCGGGACGACGACTCCCCGTTCGCGGTTGGGCGCTCGGTCGTGTCCGCCCGCGCGGTGTCTGGGCGAGGGGCCGCCGTCGAATCCAGGGCTGTGGTGTCGGCCGCGGGGGCGGTCGTCGTGTCTGGAGGGGGCGTGGGGGTCTCCGTCGTGTCGACCTGGCCGTATGAGACGGGCACCACCAGGAGGACGACGACCATCCCCGTCACCGCCAGCCGGGCGAGTGCGGATCTTACCGGAACGAGGGGACGCGGCGAGGCGAGGAGACGCGGCAAGGCGTCCCCGAACCATTGACGCATAGATGCAGGACGACTCATCGGCTCAGGTTAGACGAACAGCACGCCCCTCAACGGAAGACGCGGGTGGATTGGTGCCGGTGAGGGAATTATTCGTCCGGGAACAGCCCAAAAAGACGGCTCTCAATCTGGTTCAGGACGGCGCGCCGGTCCTCTTCGTCGCCGACGAAGTCGAGTTCATCGATGTCGATGATGAGCTTCGGCCCCCGGTCGTAGTCCGCAATCCAATCCTCGTAGTGGCCCTGCAACCGCTCCAGGTAATCGATGCGGATGGTCGACTCGTACTCGCGTCCCCGATGCTGGATCTGATCGACGAGGGTGGGGACGGAGGCTCGCAAGTACACGAGCAGTGAGGGCGAGTCGAGGTAGGACGTCATGATGGAAAACAGATTGGTGTAGTTCTCGTAGTCCCGGCTGCTCATGAGCCCCATCTCGTAGAGGTTGCGGGCAAAGATTTCTGCGTCCTCGTAGATCGACCGGTCCTGCACCACCGACTGGTCCATCTCTTCGATGTCCTGGAGCTGTTCGAAGCGGCGGGAAAGGAAGAAGACCTGGAGGTTGAAGGACCACCGCCGCATATCGTTGTAGAAGTCGGTCAGGTACGGATTTTCGTTCACCTGTTCGAAAACAGTTTTCCAGTCGAAGTACTGGCCCACCACTCTCGTGAGGGCCGTCTTCCCGGCGCCGATGTTGCCGGCGATGGCTACGTGCTTCTTCTCGCGGGAGGGATTGTCGAATAGGTCGGGCATGAGAGCTGGAGACAGGACCTCGTTGGCGATCGAGCAGCGTTCTAATCTAGAGGGCGACGGGCAAAGTCGCAGGCCTGGACCGATTTCTTTTGTACGAAGACGGACGGGGGCCGCCGGGACGCTGCCGCCATTTGTTGAGGGCGCACTCAGTGAACGTCGTCGGCGATCCCGGCGCGAATCCACGCCACCGCCAGTCGGAAGGGGCCGGCCTGCTCATCGGCGATCAGGAAACCGAGCGTGCGGATCCGCGACGGGTCGAACGACGGGGCGTCCGGAACCCTGCGCCCCCGCCGGTACGGCGTGAGGGCGTCGAACGGCACCGGGACGGTTGCCCAGGTCTCCGGTGGGGTGATGGGGGTGCGGTAGCTCACCGATCCCCCGGAGTCCGTGTAGACCGTGCACCAGTAGCGCTTTCCATCGCCCCGAAGGCGGAGCTGAAGGCCGGTGTGGCCCCCAAGGTCGTAGTCGGCCTCGGGGGCGCGGACCGACGCAAAGCCGCCGCCCTGTTTCAGCGATACGGTGCCGGTGAAGGCCGCGCCGTCGTCCGTCGCCTCAAATGAGCTTTCGGACACGCCGCCCATCACCGGGTCGTCAATCGAGCGCCAGGCGGCGGGATCGTCGGCAGACGCCGTGAAGTTGAAAAGGGTCGTCGTGGACATGCTTGATGCGAAATCGATTCGATAACGTCGGGATACCGGAAATGTGCTCGTTCTGAACGAGCGAAGCTCTTACGAAAGGTTCCAACGTAAAGCGCTGAATAGTTAGAACGTCACGAGGAAGAAAATCCAGTCATCCAAGTAAGCACTCTTCTTCCGAAACACTCCGTCGACCCCATATCATCCCACGCAGGCGATCTACCCGCACCGTGCATGTCTTTCGGGCATTCTCTGTGTCCCGATTACTCTCGTGCTTGGAGGGTGTATGCAGACCGCTACGCGCCCGGCCGATGAGATGGAGGAGGGAGACACGTATGCCTCCGTTGCTGTCGGGGAACCGGGTGTGTTCATCCTCGTCCCGGCGAGCGACCGCCGGACTCGTCCTTGCCGGTCTCCAGACCATCCCGAGCGAACCGGGCTCGCTGTACGGGGGTGGGCACGTAGGGATTGTCCGAAGACCGAGCCCCGACGCCGTGTACGAGGGTGGGGGATCCGTCGACACGCCTCGAACCTGGACCGCACCGGTCATCGGGGGAACGCTCGGGTACGGCCCCTTCGATTCCGGAGAATCGACCCGGATGCAAATTGAACTCAAGGCCAATCTCCCAATCTGGGGCAATGAGGGAGAGCCGCCGATGCCGGCCAGTGGCGTATCGGTTGGGGTCTTCGGGCTCCTGGACTGACGGACGGCGGGTGATTTCGTGTTCCCTACGTTCGCAGGAGGTGTTTAACCAAAACTGTGCACCTTTCCGTTGACCGGGCCGTACGCCACGTTCCTTCACGTCTTGTGCGCACGTCCGATTTCAACCACGCAGCCTCCGTGTCCATCATGTACTTTCGGCGCATATCTCTGCGCAAGCGTCTCGTCCCGTTCGTTGTGTTGCTGGCGGTGTTCGGAATGGGAGACCTCTCGACGGTCGCGCAAGACACCGAGTCCGGACGGTCCCTGGTTGGCAGTACGTTTAGTACAGACGATCCCACCATTCGAGTCCTCCCTCTCGGCAGCTTCCACTTTGCTGGGGCTCCCGACTTCAACGATCCGGCGGCTCCTTCGCAGCAGGCTGAGATCCGAGCCGTCGTCGACTCGCTCCTGCAATTTCAGCCCACGAAAGTCGCCATCGAGCGGGAGGTTGAGGAGGCGACCTACGTCGACAGCCTCTACCAGGACTACCGGGCGGGGCAGGGCAGCCTGCGGGTGAATGAGGCATACCAAATCGGCTTTCGGGTGGCGAAGCGACAGGCCCACGAGCAGGTTTACCCGATCGACTACAAGCGTGCCTGGCCCATGGACTCGGTACTGACGTGGGCCCAGAAGCATAAGCCGTCGTTTGTCCGCTACGCGACGCGGTGGCGCAAGCAGATTACCGCGGTCACGGACAGCCTGCACCGGCACGAGCCCCTCCGCGAGATTCTCCTCCACCTAAACAGCGACCCGTTCCTGCGTCGCATCCAGGCGATCCGGATGCGCACCTTGGAGGTTGGGGCTGGGTCGAACCATATCGGGGTTGAGCCGCCCGCCTCCGTGGCCCGTCGCAACATGCGTATCTTCGCGAACCTACTCGCAAATTCCGAGCCGGGCGATCGCGTCCTGATCGTGTACGGCACGGGGCATTCGCACTACTTCCACGAGTACATTCAGGGCCATCCGGAGATGGAGCTGATTCATCCGGAGGAATACCTGTAGGCCGGCGCCCGAGTCGTACGGGCCCTGACGGGCGGCAGAGAACACAAAACCTCGGCCCCCGCGGAACCGAGTTCGACGTCTTCTTCATCTCACCCCCTTCCACTTATGACGAATCGAAACGGCCGGGACGACCCCGAACGCACCGAAGTCCTTGACCAGCACTTCACGGGCGAGCGCGTAGTGCTGGACGGCAAGCACTTCGAGGATTGCATGTTTGAAAATTGCGATCTTGTGTATCGGGGCGGGGTGCCGCCCAACTTCATCCGGAGTGACTTCGCCGCGCCGCGGTTCGTGTTCGAGGACGCGGCCCAGAGCACCGTGCAGTTCATGAGTGCGATCTACAACGGGATCGACGAGCGCATCATCGAGAAGACCTTCGATGAGATCCGGGCGGGATTTGGGGACGGATAGTCTCCGTGCGGGCAATTCGGAGGGGCAGCTTGCATTTCGGGCCTGGTCTTTGGAGGTTCTTCATGTGATACCCTGTGACAATATGGCTGATATTCTGGAGTGCGGATGGGGAGTTCCCGTGCTCGCCCCGATGGTCTGCCATTTTGTAGCAGGGGTGACCCCACACACGTGGGGATAGACCTCCGGAAGCAGGATGCGGATCTGGCCTTCAGTTGGTGACCCCACACACGTGGGGATAGACCTACACGCCGATGTCGATCTCGACACACCAAAGGGGTGACCCCACACACGTGGGGATAGACCTCTGAAAATTTATGCCCATGTCCCCGCGCAGGCGGTGACCCCACACACGTGGGGATAGACCTAATTTCGGGAGTTTCGGGTATTTTCCGGGTGGGGTGACCCCACACACGTGGGGATAGACCCCGCGAATGAACTTGCGGTGCCTGCCGGAACCTGGTGACCCCACACACGTGGGGATAGACCCCCAGTATGCCTTCCATACAGGCGACAGCCACAGGTGACCCCACACACGTGGGGATAGACCTTGGGGCGTATCGATGGTATCGGCCCGACCTATGGTGACCCCACACACGTGGGGATAGACCCACTAGGTAAAAGCTCGATTGCATGGTATGGTTGGTGACCCCACACACGTGGGGATAGACCGTGCTCAGTTATTTATTGGCAGGAGCACCGGTAGGTGACCCCACACACGTGGGGATAGACCTATACGTATATTATGAAACGGGGTTCCAGCCGGGGTGACCCCACACACGTGGGGATAGACCCCTTCCTGAAGATGAGCGTAAGGTCTATAAGTTGGTGACCCCACACACGTGGGGATAGACCCGTTTGGGGCTTGAAGAAGCGACCGTGGAACAGGGTGACCCCACACACGTGGGGATAGACCGTGTCTCTTTTTGAGGTGGATCGGCAGGCTTCGGGTGACCCCACACACGTGGGGATAGACCGTGCAGGGATCGGGAAAGAGTTTCATGCAGGTCGGTGACCCCACACACGTGGGGATAGACCTTTCCCGGTGAAATAAATAGTCCGGCTAAATAAGGTGACCCCACACACGTGGGGATAGACCTCAGGCTTTCAAGGAAGCGACTTCCGAAAGGCAGGTGACCCCACACACGTGGGGATAGACCCCCGAGCCCCAAACCGCCGTGTAGCGATGGATTGGTGACCCCACACACGTGGGGATAGACCTTGTCGCCTATGAAATCAATGCTCCGGCGGGCGGGTGACCCCACACACGTGGGGATAGACCTCGGTTGATTCGGTTGGTAAAAGCGAAAAGAAGGGTGACCCCACACACGTGGGGATAGACCTCTGCCCTACGTTTTCTTAATCAGGCTTTCAAGGGTGACCCCACACACGTGGGGATAGACCTCAGTAAGGAGATCCTCGGCCCTGGGAACCAGGGGTGACCCCACACACGTGGGGATAGACCCTGCCCGGAATGCTCACGTGCACGCCAATCCCCGGTGACCCCACACACGTGGGGATAGACCTAATCTTCTTTTGAGCCCGTTGTCGGTCCACAGGGTGACCCCACACACGTGGGGATAGACCCCGCACCGAAGAGCGAGAAGAGCATGAGATCACGGTGACCCCACACACGTGGGGATAGACCCCGGGCAAGAAGATCTAAGAGGGGATAAGATTGGGTGACCCCACACACGTGGGGATAGACCTTATAGTTTTCCAGGCAGGTAGGCGCAAGGAGTGGTGACCCCACACACGTGGGGATAGACCTCGGAAAATCCAATCTCGGTCGCATCGGCGTCAGGTGACCCCACACACGTGGGGATAGACCTCTCCTCAAGCGCTTCTCGCAGCCTCTCGTTGTGGTGACCCCACACACGTGGGGAT
>PXTG01000044.1:0-7533 GCA_003023365.1 Bacteroidetes bacterium QH_7_62_13
TCGTGACCGTACAATCGGCTGGTGCCCTCGACAAGATCGACCAATCCCACGAGCCCGGGTTCAGCGATCCCGAAGTAGTACAAAAAAGTACTGTCCTGCCGAAAGGGGTATGGGTTCCCCGCATAGTTCATTGGTGATTGCTCGTTACCGAGCAAGAGAACGAGCCCGGACGCAGGGCGGTCTGCTTCCAGCAGCGTTTTTCGACGTGCTCGGTACGTGCTAGGGGAGAACATAATTGCGAAGTGTGTACGTCAATAAAAGTGGGGTTCTTCCACGTCAAATGTAGTTACGACCCTGGAAGGGGGCTCGTTCACGGCTCCGTTTCACGCGGGGAGCGGCTCAAGACTAAAAGCAATGAGCGGGCTTCAGCGAGTTCTCGAATCTCCTGAATCGTTTGATAGGACGTATACACGGCGTAACTGGTGACCAGGAGCACAGGAATCGACCATCGGGCAATTGCCGCCCAGGAGGACGTATCCAGGAGCCACCAGCCGACCAGCACGCCGAAGTAAATTCCGGCGACGAGCATAGATGCGATTGACACCTGGGCCGTGGACAGCCGCGCCTCGACGCTCCCGAGGATATCTTCATAGTCGCCGTTCTCCAACGCATCCAGATCGACGACGCCGGCGAGACTGGTTCGCAATCCACCGCTCCCGTGCGGCGTCAACCGGTCGGTCACATTCGAGTGTATGCGATTTGAGGGAATTGAAGACATGGAGCGGTGTGATTCAATGACTAGACTGGGCAACGTGGCTGACCCGCATGAATTTCGCGGATAAGACCGAAGGAATGCAAGAGCCACAGCGACACTTTTCGACCAGACCCGTCTCAAAATTTTGTGGATCGTCAACAGGCGCCAGTGTACCGAGAGATGGTGGTTAAGACGGGAATGAGGGGCACTCCAAGGCCGAAACACCCGAAACAAATCAGCAGAGCGGGCGGCGAAACGGGTATCCATCCCTCCTTGCTCGTTGCGTTTCGGCGGCGTCTTTCACTATTATTGCAGCGTCGGCGTCTTTCCCTTGTCACCTACCACCGACCCCATGAGCACTTCTGACCACTGGACAACCTCCCACGATCTGGCGCTAATCTATATCGCCCTCGCCTACGGGACCGACCACGACTTGCATGAAGATGAAATGACGGCCCTGACGGAGGCCCTCCGGGAGTGGACCGTCATTCCCGACGACGCGCGTATTCAGGAAGTGGTTATGGAGGCAGCGACAGCCTTTCTGGAAGGCGATGCCCGTGCAGAAGTGCAGCGATCCATCGAGGATCTGAGTGAAGAACTCACGTTTGTAGAGCGCCGGCGGGCGCTCCGGGATGTCATGCAGATCGCTGAGGCTGACGGGGTTCTTCTTGAACGGGAGCAAGGCATGATTCACTTACTCGCCGACGCGTGGTCGTTAAAGCAGCTCAGCCAGGATCTACTGAAGGACACCTCTGCGGTGGTGCAGCGACAGCCGGAGGACTGGGGGCTCATCCACGAGCTTGCGTTCATCTACATAATTGTGGCCCACAGTGCCAACGACGATCTGTCGAGTGCGGAGATCGAGGTTATGCTAAAACGACTGAACGAATGGCAGCCCGATCGTTCGACCGAAGAGGTACGAAATGTATTCCGACGTGCTCTACAGGTATACGCCGACGAGCCGGAGCAATCTCTCATTCAGGACTCGGTGGAGACCCTGAAAGAAACCCTCCCTTTGGTCCAGCGTCTCACCGTGCTCGATGACCTCAACACCGTGGCTCACGCCGACGGCGAATTTACAAGTCAGGAACGCGAACTGATCATGTATCTGGCTCAGGCGTGGGACATGAACATCCGCCTCAACGGGCGAAGTTGAGATACGCTACGACGCCGAACTGGTGCGAGACGTTGTTTCGTCAGAAGATGAGTCCTCCGCGTGGCGGGGCATCCGGCGGCCCGACCCTTCCCAGGTGGTCGCGGATTTCCCGCTGTTGCTGGAGGGGCCGTCGTGAGCAGGGTCGTTCGGTCCCGGTGCAGCGCCGCCGAAAATTCCAAACTGTACCTGCATGGAGCCCTCCTGCATTTTCGAACTGAAGCGGCGCATCAGGGACTTCCGAACAAGTCTCCGGGTGGGAGGGATCAGTCCAATAAACCCGACAATGTCGGTCACGACGCCCGGCGTCACGAGCAGCGCCCCGGCAACGAGAATGATGACCCCGTCGACGAGTTCATTCCCGGGTAAGTCCCCAGCCTGTAATCGCTTGTTGAGTCGACGCCAGGTGCTGAGGCCTTCCTTGCGGGCCAGATAGCTGCCGACTACGCCGGTCACGAGGATGAGGCCGATCGTGGGACCGAATCCGATTAGGCGATCGACCTGAATGAGTACGCCCAGTTCGACGGCCGGGGTGAGCAGAAACAGGAGGAGAAGCCGACCAAACATATCGGGTGGTGGGGCGGATGGGAAAGCACGCTGAATGAATTCCCCAGCCAGTTGAAGTACCAAGGGGGAGCGTCCAGCAGAACTATTTGGGCTATGAGAGACACCGTCTGGGAGTTCCCTTGACCCGGGTAGCGGGAGCAGAAGGGGGGACGGGTCTAGATGAACGTAGTGATGGCGAGCACCGGGTGTTCGAGGATGTGGAGCCGGCGGGAGTGGGGGCGCAGACCCGCCGACGGCGCTCACTGATCGGTTTTTCAGACAGCCCTCGCCAAGCGTGGCTAACTGGTCGCCCGTTCCACAAAGTACTTTTCTTCGTGGATCACCTCCTCCTCGATGCCTGCTCGCTCGAAAATGCCTTGGGCCTTGTCGATCATCTTTGGATGACCACACGTGTAGACGGCCGTATCGTCGGGGGGGAACCCGGCCGCATCAAGGTGTTTACGCAGCACATCCTCCACTCGCCCCACTTCTCCAGTCCAGTTCGGGTCCTCCCAGGGACGACTCACGGTCGGAACGTAATCGAGCCAGTCAACCTGTTGGGCGAGGGAAGAGAGCTCGTCTTGATAGGTGCCAAGTTCCCAGGATCGACTGCCGCCGTGTAGAATCAGGAAGCGATGGCGGGTGTCCAATTCGCCAGCTTCGAGTGCTTCTCGCTGCGCCCGAACAATGCTCACGTACGGGGCGACACCGGTCACCGTTGCGGCCATCACGTGGTGGGACTGACTCTCGTCAAGGACAAAACGGCCCACAATCTTCTTTCGCATCCAGACTTCGTCTCCACGGACGAGATTCCAGAGTCGTGGGGTGAGGGCGCCGTCATCGACGCGTTCGATGAAGAACTCAAGGTCGGTAGATCCGGGAGAAGAACCGACCGAATACGGGCGTAAAAGCGGACGGTCATCCCCATTTTCTATCAATCCGAGGGTAGCGTATTGGCCGGGGGTGAAATCAACCGGGTCGTGGGCCTTCATCCGGAACAGTGCCAGGTCCTCGGCAAAGTCAACACGTTCAAGGAACGTTAGCTCGGTGTACTGGGAGCGATCCATATACCCAGCAGATAGTCAGGGTGAATGAGTACTGGAAAACTGTCAGCGGTCCATCTCAAGGAGCCGATCAATCAGGTCGACGCCCGACACATCGTCGGCCTCAGCGTTGAAGTTCGGCACGATTCGGTGCCGGAGGACGGGGGTTGCCATTCGGCGGACATCGGCCTCGACGGGCGTCATGCGGCCGTCCAAGGCAGACAGCGTTTTCGCACCGAGGATGAGGTACTGCGAAGCACGAGGGCCCGCTCCGTAGCTGAGATACTTTGAGATAAACTCGGGGGACGCATCGTCTTCTGGACGAGTGCGTGCGACTGTCTGTACGGCATACTCGATGACGTTGTCCGCCACGGGAATCTGACGTACGAAGTTTTGGTAACGTCGGAGATCGTCGGTGGACATGACGGGGGTAGGATCGGCCTGCGGCCCCGCCGTCGTGCTCCGGACAACGTCCACCTCCTCGTCGAACGACGGATAGTCGAGCCAGACGTTCAGCATGAACCGGTCGAGCTGAGCCTCGGGGAGTGGATACGTTCCCTCCTGCTCGATTGGGTTCTGGGTCGCAAGGACGAAGAATGGATCGTCGAGATTATGCGTTTCACCGCCGGCCGTCACGTGCTGCTCCTGCATCGCCTCCAACAGGGCGGCTTGGGTCTTCGGGGGCGTTCGGTTTATCTCGTCCGCCAGGATGACGTTTGCAAAGATAGGACCCTTTGCGAACTCAAAGTGGCGGTTCCCCTGATTCGTCTCTTGAATGATCTCTGTGCCGGTGATGTCGCTCGGCATCAGGTCGGGCGTAAACTGAATCCGGCTAAAATCTAGGTCCAGCGCGCTGGCGAGGGTACGCACCAACAGGGTTTTCGCCAGGCCAGGGACCCCGATCAGAAGAGCATGACCCCGGGCCATCAGGCACACGACGACCATCTCGATAATATCTTCCTGCCCGACAATAACCTTTCCGATTTCCGATCGCAGTTGATCGTAGGATTCACTGAGCGCCTCAAGCGTCTCAGGGTCTTGAGGATTGGGGGACGACATAGGCACACGGACCAGATTCAAGACAAGGGAGCGGGCCTTTCATCCGCTCCAAGTTTTGGACGGAGGGAAGGCCGATTGAGGCTATCTGGCGCTCCGCAACGAGGAAATGTCCTCCTTCGAGATGCGAATGTCGACGTACACCTCATCCCGGAGACGATCAATCCACTCCCTCATCTTACGGTTGCGCTTGTCCTGAAGGGCAAGTTGACGGATGCGCTCGGAGTCGGTCTCCAAACTAACCCTGTGCGCCGGGATCCGACGGTCAAGGCGAACAATGTGAAACGCCTCGTCACCGTTCAGCAGTTCCACCTTCGTCGGTTGACTGATTTCTCCCTCTTCAAGGGTACCGAGCGTGCGCCGCCAGGAGGGATTCAGGGCCTCGACCACCAGATCGCGTGTCCCCGACTCTGGGTCTGTGACCCGGCCTCCATTTTCGGCGGATCGGCTTTCCTCGGAATGGCGGCGAGCCATAAGCTCAAACGAGACATCGTGGTTTCGAATGGAATCTCGGATCGTTTTCAGAAAAGACTTCGCCCTCGATTCACCGGTGTCGCTGGATGAGACCTTGACCATAATGTGATCCAGATCCACGGAACTCCCAGACTTGGAGTTAACACGAAGGATGTGGTAGGACTTCTGGCTGTCGTTGTAAAACGCTTGGGAAATCGAACCCTCAGCGGTTCGGCTCGCGACGGCCGAGAACTCCGGGACGAGCTGATTGAGCTTGACATTCCCCAGTTGACCGCCGGAGGAAGCAGTGCTTTCGTCGTCGGAAAACTGGCGAGCCATGTCGGCGAACGAGGCGCCACCGTTAACAATCGAGTCGCGAACCGTCCCGATCACCTGCTTTGCCTGCTGCTTTGCGTTGTCGGAGGCTTTCGGATACCGGACGATCTGCGAGAGCCGGACACTCTTCGGAAGTTCGGGCAGAGAGTCTTGCGGGATCTCTTCGAACCATTGGCGCATCTCACTGGGGGTCACATCGACCTTCTGCATCCGGCGTTGACGAAGCCGCTGGGCAAGAAGCCGGGTACGGAAGTCGGATCGGAAGTCCTCTTTGATCTCCACGATGCTTTTCCCATACGACCGTTCCAGTTGTTCTTCTCCGCCGGCACGCTCGACCCATCGATTGAAATCTTGCAGGGACTGCATCCACAGGTCGTCGGAGTACGATTGCTGCTGTTGCTGGGCTTGCCGTTTCACCATCTGATCCACCTCGGAGGTCAGGATGATTTCGTCGCCCACAACGGCGGCAATCCGGTCAAGAGTGCGGGACTGGGCGAGCGCACTACTGGGTAGTAACAGACCTACGAGCAGTAGGGATAGGAGGAGCCTACGAGACGGGAGGGGAGCAGAAGCCAATTTCGGCAAGCTAGGCATTCAGGGAACGTGTGTTCTGCGAGTGGGGAGTGTGAGGAGTCGACCGAGACGAACGACTCAGGGGGTTTCGATCTGGTCGTTTGCCTTTGCCCTATTGCGGAGGCGTTGAACCTCACGGGCGTACATCTGTTTCCGGTTTCGTATTTTCAGGCGCCGTCGAATCTCCGCCTCCATCCACTCGAGCTCGGGGGGAGTGCCTTCAGAGATTCGCCGCACGAGCTGTAGGACGTGGTACTCACTGCCGTCCTCCAACACAGGGGCCACTTCCCCTTCCTGGAGTTCAGATGGTTCGTCCTGCACGTAGGGAAGCTGGGAAAACAACCGTCGCTCAGGGAGAAAGCGGTCCGAGAGTTCCAGGGCGCGGGTTGGATTTTGCGCGTACATTCGCCCAAGCTGTCGCCACGCCGAGTCCGCGGCCGCACTCCCCCGAATATTGAGGAGGCGTTGTCGCACTGTCTCGGCGGAGTCCCGATTCGAGACGACGAGGTGACGGACCCGAACGTACGGCTCAGTGAGGGTGAGCTGCTCTTGATGGCGCTCAAAGTACGTTCGGATCTCTTCGTCGGTTGGCTCGACCTCTGCTTCTTCGTAGATCCGTTCCGTAACGGCACTGACGAGCGTACTCTTGCGTCGCTCATCGAGCATGCGTCGCACCTCGGGGTCTTCGGACAGGTTCAGTCGTTCGGCCTCGCGCAGCAAGAGGGTGCGACGGATCCACTGCTCAAGGACCTGTTGCCGGGCCTCTGTGGAGTCGGGAACGGGGCCCATGTCGTCCAGCAGACGGTCGAACTCAGATTGGGTAAGGTGATAGTCCCCCACCCTCGCCACGTACGACGACGGTGAATCCTCCGATTCACAGCTGAAAATCGCAAGCGGCAAAAGGACAACGACGAAGTAGTACCAAAGAGATTGCACGGAATCGATCAATCGTGAACGCGTGTCTAGTGGGGAAAATCGGGCGTCAGGAGCCACCCGCCCTGGTCGAATCAATAAACGCCTTCCGTAATCGACCGGGATAGGTCGTTACATCATACCTGCGGCGCAGCCGATCGATCACCTCGTCCTCGTACTGACGTCGGTAATCACGTAAAATGCTGCTCCGTGCTTCCTGAAAAGACTTGGGACGGGCAGAAAGAAGACGATCCCGGACCAAGTACAAGGGACCATCGTCGTTGAGAGGACCAATCCCGTCGCCGTTCTCCACAGAAAGTGCCCGTCGGTACACGTCCCGCGATTGATCAGTGACCATCACCGTGTCCGTGGTAACGAGGGAGTCGTTGGCTGCGCGCGTCGCAAGTGCGGCGAGGGTACTATCGCGAGTAACCATTTCTTGATAGGGGAACAGGACTGAATCTGATGGCGCCCTGAAGGTAAGGGTGCGGACTCGCTCTGGATACCGGTACTGATCACGGCGTTTTTGAAATGTTCGGCGCAACCCCTCGGTGTCGTTGGCCGCTACGCTCCACACCGAATCCTGCATGAACCGGTAGGCCAACAGTCCCTCGCGATAGGTTCTCATCTGCCGGGCGAAGGACGGATCTCGCTCCTTAAGTCGGGCTGTGGCGTACTGCAATGCCTTCTCGTCGAGAAAGCTCTCCAGAACGTCCCCGATACTCTGCCGAGCCCCCCCGTCGGTTTTCAATACGTGCTGAGCGAGT
>PXTG01000044.1:7566-11444 GCA_003023365.1 Bacteroidetes bacterium QH_7_62_13
ACAGTGAGTCGAGTGAGGAAGCGCCGGCCACGCGAAGAAGCCGGGAGGAATCGACCGACGTTTTTACGTTTGATCGAATCCGGCGAGCAAACTGCGCCTTTCGACGCTCCACGACTGGGGTCCCAGAAATGGTTTCCTTGAGCTCATCGTACGCTTCCTGGAAGCTCGGTAGCGATTCCCGATCGGTAAGCTGTACGAGGTGGTAGCCAAACCGGGTCTCGACAACGTCGGAGACGTCCCCAACTGAGTCAAGGCGCGTAAGGGCCTCGCGGAAGGACGGGGGGAGGGACCGCCGAGCGTTTACCGTCCCGAGATCTCCACCGTCCGGCGCGGTCTGGCCATCCTCGGAGTAGGTTCGAGCCAACCGGCCGAAGGAGGCCCGGTTGGCTATAACTTCGGTGCGTAAAGAGTCGAGCGTTCGGACCGCTTTCGCAGAATCGGTAGTCCGTCGAATCATGATGTGGGAGAGGCGAACAGGGGGCGTCGCCGGTCGACGGTCGTGTACCTTTAGCACATGATACCCGTACCGGGTGCGAAAAACATCGCTCACGGTCCCGGGATCCACGCTGTACATTCGGTCCTCGAACGCCGTTGGCAGTTCACCGGCTCGGATGTAGCCGAGGCGTCCCCGATAGCCTCGTTCTCCTTTCTCCTGTGCGGACGGGCCGTCGGAATGTCGGTAGGCGAGCTGTGAAAAGGGAACCCCCCGTTCGAGGGAGTCGGAGATTGACTTGATCTCCCGGTACGCGTCTACGGTGTCTTTCGGGGCGGCGTCCGACGGGACGCTGATAAGAATGTGACTTACGTCCACCTCTTCCTTCCGGCGCTCGTGGAGTGTACGAATGAGAGGTTCGTAGACCTCCGAGCGCATCAGAATCGGGCGCCCGACCGATTCCCGGTACGAGGCTACCTCTTGTTTGATGGACGACAAGGTATCCATGCCTGCGTCACGGGCGGCACGCACCTTCAAGCGGAAGTTCACGTATCGCTCTAGAAAATTTTTGTAGGCCGCGAGGGAGTCGTCGGTCGAAGAGGAGGTGTCTCGATGTTTTTCGGCGTAGGCACGCTCGAACTCAGAGAGGGAGAGGGATGAGTCGACGTACTCCGCCACGATCGGATCGCTCCGGGCCTGAGTTTCGGCGGTATGTCCCTCCGAGGAGAACCTCCCTCCACCGCAGGCCACGATTCCGATCGTCAGGCTCAGCGACACGAACAGCAGAATAGACCAACGGGGCATCGGTGGATTGGACACTTCCTGAAATGTTATGCCGAACGCCATTTGGGATCGATACCCATACCGGTGAGAACACCCTCGATTGTGGGGACTAGGCACCCCGTCGGTCCGGAATGCACCATCTGGATGGTGGTTTCACTCCACAAGCGAATTATCGGGCCTGTCCCATAACAATTTCCGCCAGGCTTCACCTTGCGCGCGGGCTTTCGTGTACACTGCGTTGCGTGTTGGCGAAAGGCTGGCCAATTCAGCATCGCTCGGGAACTGGGAGAATGACGCCATCTACCAATTACTATCCGTATCACTCCAGTCCAAATTCTGGCTCGGACCTGCACCCGTCCACACTTTCTTTCAACTGATCTTCTCCCCGGAGCACTATGGCTTCTACCGACGATTCCGTTCGCGTTCGCTTCGCCCCGAGTCCCACCGGTCGGCTTCACATTGGTGGTCTTCGGACAGCTCTGTATAACTATCTCTTTGCCCGTAAACACGACGGGGATTTTGTTCTGCGGATTGAAGACACCGATCGGAGCCGGTACGTCGCAGACGCTGAGGAAGACATTGAGTCTGCTCTGGAGTGGACAAACCTCCACTACGACGAAGGCCCCGAAAAAGGGGGCGACCACGTGCCGTACCGACAGTCTGAGCGGGGCGATCTGTACCAGACGTATGCTCAGAAGCTGATTGATGCTGGGGCGGCGTACTATGCCTTCGATACCGAAGAAGAGTTGGCTACGATGCGCGAGGAGGGAGGAGAGCACGGATCGGCCGCCTACGATCCGACCACGCGGCAAGACATGCGGAACTCGCTGACGATGGCCCCGGATGAGGTGCAGGAAAAAATCGAGAACGGGGACGAGTACGTGGTTCGGTTGAAGGTGCCGCGACGGAAAACGATCCGGTTTGAAGACGAGGTCCGAGGCACGGTCACGTTTGAGAGCGATGAGCTGGACGACCAGGTGCTCTTGAAGTCCGACGGGATGCCCACCTACCACCTGGCCAACATTGTCGACGACCACCTGATGGAAATTTCCCACGTGATCCGGGGGGAGGAGTGGCTTTCCTCGACGCCGAAGCATGTGTTGATGTACGAGGCACTGGGTTGGGAGCCGCCGACCTTTGCCCACCTTCCCTTGATTATGAGTCCGGAAGGGGGGAAGCTCTCGAAGCGGGACGCCAACCGGCTCGGCATCCCCGTCTACGTTCAGGATTACAAAAAAGCGGGGTACGAACCGGAGGGGCTCGTGAACTTCCTGGCGCTCCTGGGCTGGAATCCCGGGACCGAAGAAGAGCTCTTTTCTTTGGAGGAGATGGTTGAAGCCTTCTCCCTGGACCGAGTCGGGGCGAGCGGCGTCCAGTTTGACCTCGATAAGCTCCGCTGGGTCAACGAGCACTACGTCCGTGACCTGTCCCTCGATGAACTTGTGGAGCGTGTTCGTCCGGTCGCGGAGGCTGAAGGGTACGAAGTGAGCGATGAGCGACTCCGAGAGATTTGTTCCCTCGTTCAGGAACGCGTTCAAGTCGCCTCGGAAGTGGTGACCAACAACCGTTACTTCTTCGAAGATCCCGACGAGTACGAAGAGGCGGGAGTGGAGAAGCGCTGGAACGAAGAGTCCGCCGACTTGCTCGGCACCTACGCGGATCGGCTAGAGGAGGTAGACGCGGACGCGTTCGACACAGACACCGTCGAGACGGTTCTGCGCGATCTCGCGGACGAAAAGGACGTGGGGGCTGGCGCCATCATTCACCCGGCCCGGCTTGCCGTGAGTGGACGGTCCTACGGTCCCGGGGTCTTCGGCTTATTGGCCGCCGCTGGGAAACAGGCGTGCCTGCGTCGGATGCGGACGGCTGTGGAACGACTGGGGTAGGGCGTCTCTGTCTCCGAGGGACGAGATGATGAGGCTCCCCGGGACACCTGCTCAATCTTCGAGATGGCCCCGCAGAAGGTCGCGGGCGAGTTCAGGATTGGCGGAACCATTGGTGGCCTGCATTACCTGGCCCATGAAGAACCCAATCAGGTTGGTGTCCCCGTCGCGGTAGCGGGCCACCTCCTCCGGATGGTCGGCGAGGACATCGTTGACGGTTTCCTCCAGCACCTCTGTGTCGTCCACCCGGCGCAGGTCCCGCTTCTCGACGATGGTGGAAGGGGCGGTGCCCTCTTCCAGCATCTCCTGGAAGACGGTGTCGGCCCCTCGACTGGTAATCTCTTCCGTATCGACGAGGCGGACCAATTCCGCGAATGCCGCGGGTCCGAAGGGGAGCGCGCCCAACGAGGTCTCCTTCAGGGCGGCGCGAAGTTGATTGACCATCCAGTTGGCGATTGCATTAGGGGCGTCGTACACGTCAAGCGCTGCGTCAAAGAAGCTCGCGAGATCCTCGTCACTAGCGATCGTGGCGGCGGCCTCCCGATCTACGCCCAGGTTATCGTGTAGGCGATCGAAGCGCACCCGCTGCTCGTCGGACAGGAGCTCAACAGGATCGGTTTTGCCCTTCAGCGACCGCTCCCGCTGTCGTGCTTTCTGGCGTTTTTTCTCCGCCCGCTGCTGTTTTAGCTCCTCACTGGAGAGCCCGTCGTCGCCCCAGGTGTCGCGGAGGGAGACGATCTGGTTGAAGACCAGATGGTCCTCCGACGAGTCCTCCGGAT
>PXTG01000044.1:11519-18519 GCA_003023365.1 Bacteroidetes bacterium QH_7_62_13
CCTTCTTTGACCGAGAGAGAGTCCGGGTTGAGGTGCTCCGTGAAGGGCTCCTCTCCGCCATCCGGCGCGGGGACGTCGAAGAGACGGTCATACACGCGGGCCTCGAACGGGACCCCGTGGCTGGCGGAGACCCAGTGCAACGTGCCCTCCGGCGAGCGACCGTCGGGGGCCGTCCCGTCCCGCGTGTCCGGGTCGATGGTCCCGCGAAGCTCCACAATCTCTCCGTCTTCGTCCCGGATGACTTCCTCACAGGTGAAGAAATAGCCGTGCCGGAGGCGCACCTCACGACCCGGCGCGAGGCGGATGAAGCCCTCCGGCGGGTCTTCCTGAAAGTCATCGCGCTCGATGTAGAGCTCACGGGTGAACGGCACCTTGCGGGTTTCGTCTTTGTCGATGTCGCGGGGCCAGTGATCGGCCGCCAGCCAGTCTGTCTTGCCCTCCTCCCAGTTCGTGACGACGACCTTGAGCGGATCCAGGACCGCCATCACACGAGGAGCCGTCGTCTTCAGGTCCGTACGGAGGACGTGCTCGAAGTGACTCATCTCGAGCCGGCTCTGGGACCGGGTGACGCCGACCTCCCGGCAGAACGCCCGGATGGCGCTCGGCGGCACGCCCCGTCGCCGCAGGCCCGCAAGGGTCATGAGACGTGGATCGTCCCAGCCGTCAACGTAGTCGTCCTCGACCAACTGCAGCAGCTTCCGCTTGCTCAAAACCGTGTAGTAGAGGTTCAGGCGGTTGAACTCGTACTGCCGGGGACGCGATGGGATTTCGTCGTCTTCGAGGCAGTGCTCCAGGACCCAGTCGTAGACGCGGCGGTTGTTGTCAAACTCGAGGGTGCAGAGGGAGTGCGTGACGTCCTCGATCGCGTCCTCCAAGGGATGAGCATAGTCGTACATCGGGTAAATGCACCAGTCGTCGCCCTGCCGGTAATGGTGGGCGTGCTTGATGCGGAAGAGGAGCGGGTCCCGCATGATCATGTGTGGGGAACTCATGTCGATCTTCGCCCGGAGTACATGCTCTCCGTCTTCAAAGTCCCCGTCCCGCATCCCACGGAAAAGCTCCAAGTTCTCCTCGACGGAGCGATCCCGGTAGGGGGAGGGGGTCCCGGGCTCATCGACCGTCCCACGGTACTCCCGGATCTCCTCCTCGTCGAGGCTGTCGACGTAGGCGTCGCCCTGTTTGATGAGCTTGACTGCGTACTCGTAGAATTGCTCGAAATAGTCAGAGGCGTAGTATTCGTGCTCTTCCCAGTCGTACCCGAGCCAGTGGACCGCGTCCTTGATCGCCTCGGCGTACTCCATGCTCTCCGTCTCCGGGTTGGTGTCGTCGAAGCGGAGGTGGCACCGTGTGTCCGCCCGATCGGCGTAGTCGTGCTTGATACCGAAATTGAGAACGATCGATTTGGCGTGGCCGATGTGGAGGTAGCCGTTGGGCTCTGGGGGGAACCGCGTCACGACCCGGTCTCCATAGGTCCCTTGCTTCAGGTCCTCGTCGATGATGTCGTAGATGAAGTTGTCCCGGTCGGACGGGTCGGCGTCTTCTGAAGTAGAGGAGGGCACGTCGATAGACACGTAAGGTGAGTTGATGAACGGTCGTTCGTAAGGGGACCTGAGTGATCGAAAGGATGGGTACCGTTCGGGTGGAGGAGCGGATAGTTCCTAACCGGGAGCCAGCACACTCAAGTATTCGTGCTCAATCACATACAGGGCTCGTCCACAGCAGCAGTGCGAACACCCCGGGCAGTACTGAAATCTTCCACGTGGACGAAGCGTCCGTGGGTGGGTGCCTTCGTAGATACGTCGTGGCCGACGTTTTCTGTATCCCTGGGTGACAGACGGGATTCTAAGCTCCGCTGTTTTCAGGAGTGGTACGCATCCAACAGCTTTTCGGCCGCGGCAAAAGAACTGAGCTGCCCCTCCAGAACGGCGGCTTCGATTGTGTCCTGCTGCTCCTGCACGTCTTCGTTCGAGAAGAAGTCCTCCCGGAGTCGGTGCTCGATGGTCTGGTACATCCAGTGACGGGCCTGCCGCTGCCGCTGTCTTTGGAAAAAACCGGAGGCCTGCATTTGTGAGTGATATTCTTTCACGGCCTCCCATACGGATTCGACCCCCTTGCCGGTAAGCCCCGAACAGGTAACCACCGGCGGCTGCCATCCGGAGTCGGGTTCACCGAGCAAATGGAGCGCCTTTTCGTACTCGGACCGTGCGTCTTCCGCGGCCGACTGGTTGTCTCCATCGGCTTTATTGATGGCGATCGCGTCGGCCATTTCTACGATGCCACGCTTGATGCCCTGGAGTTCATCGCCGGCCCCCGCCAGAGCCAGTAAGAGAAAGAAGTCGACCATCGACCGAACTGTGACCTCCGACTGTCCGACGCCGACCGTCTCGACGAGCACGACGTCGTACCCGGCCGCCTCACAGAGAAGAATGGTCTCGCGAGTTTTGCGGGTCACCCCACCGAGGGTCCCTGCGGTGGGAGAGGGACGGATGTAGACGTCGTCGTAGGAGGCCAACCCACCCATCCGCGTCTTGTCGCCGAGAATGCTGCCCTTGGAGCGCTCACTGGAGGGGTCCACGGTAAGCACGGCGAGGCGATGGTCCTTCTCGACGAGATGTGGGCCCAAGCTCTCGATGAATGTGCTTTTACCAACACCGGGTACACCCGTGATAGCCACACGGATAGAGTCTCCGGTTTCAGAAAGAACCTGATTTTTTCCTGATGCTTCGGCCGGGTGCTTTCTAGAAGCGTGATGGCCTGGCTGAGAACGACTCGATCTCGTTCCTGGATCCCGGTGACGTACTCCTCAATTGTTTTGGACGCGGTCGGCCTGCTGGTCGTCGCCTGCTGCTCAAGGTTTGGGTTGAGGCTCGATACCTCTTCGGTAGTGGTAGACGACGACAGTGCGCTTTCCGTCTCGTTTTCGGCCATGATCGATCGGGGAAAGATTTGCGGGGAACCGCGGGCGACGTTTACGCTGGAACTTCCTCTGGGTACTGATCCATCAGCACGTCGAGAATCTGGGCGGCAGCCTCGGCGATATTTGTGCCGGGGCCGAAGATGCCGGCCACTCCGTGGTCGTACAGGTATTCATAATCGCCGTGGGGGATGACGCCACCAACCACTACGAGAATGTCGTCGCGGCCGTAAGAAGCAAGTGCATCGATCACGTCCGGCACCAACGTCTTATGCCCACCGGCGAGGCTGGAAATGCCGAGGATGTGAACGTCGTTCTCGATGGCCTGGCGGGCGACCTCATCGGGCGTCTGAAAAAGAGGGCCGATGTCGACGTCGAAGCCCATGTCGGCAAACGAGGTGGCGATCACTTTTGCGCCGCGATCGTGGCCGTCCTGCCCCATCTTCGCCACCATGAGGCGCGGGCGGCGCCCAGCCAACTCGGCGAACTGATCGGCGAGCCGACGGGCGGTTTTGAAGGCGTCGTTCTCTCGCACCTCCGAGGCATAGACCCCGGAAATCGATTCGGTGCGGGCTGTGTGTCGACCGTACACCTTTTCCATGGCCTCCGAAATCTCTCCAAGTGTCGCTCGAACGCGGGCTGCCTGAACCGCTCGCCGCAAGAGGTTTCCGTCTCTCGTCTCCGCGCATTCGGTGATGGCGTTTAGCGCATTCCGGACGGCGGCTTCGTCCCGCTCGTCTTTTATCTGATCTAGGCGCCGGACCTGTTTCTGCCGGACCGCCTCATTGTCTACCTCCAAGGTCTCGATTGGCTCGGTTTCGTCCGGCTCGTAGTCGTTCACGCCTACGACCGTCTCCACACCCGTGTCGATGCGGCCCTGCTTCCGCGCAGCGGCTTCCTCGATCCGTCGTTTCGGCAGGCCTTCCTCGATGGCCTCCGTCATGCCGCCTTCCTCCTCGACCTCCTGAATGTGGGACCAGGCGCGACGGGCCAACGTCCCGGTGAGTCGTTCCACGTAGTAGGACCCGGCCCAGGGATCAATGGCGTTCGTAATGTCGGTCTCTTCCCGCAGGTAGAGTTGAGTGTTTCGGGCGATCCGGGCGGCGAAGTCGCTGGGGAGGGCAATGGCTTCGTCGAGCGCATTCGTGTGCATGGACTGTGTGCCGCCCAACGCCGCGGCCATGGCCTCGATGGTGGTGCGGGCCACATTGTTGAATGGATCCTGTTCAGCGAGGCTATAGCCGGACGTTTGGCAGTGGGTGCGCAGTGCCATCGACTTCGGATTCTCGGGGTCGAACTGTTTCACGAGCTTCGCCCACAGCAGGCGCCCGGCCCGCATCTTGGCGATCTCCATGAAATGGTTCATGCCGATGGCCCAGAAGAACGAGACGCGGGGCGCGAATTCGTCGATTTCCAGGCCTGCGTCGAGTCCGGTCCGGAGGTATTCGAGCCCGTCGGCGAGCGTATACGCCAGTTCAAGGTCCGCCGGGGCCCCGGCCTCGTGCATGTGGTAGCCGCTCACCGAAATCGTGTTGAACGTCGGCATCTCCTCGGCACAGTAGGCGAAAATGTCGCCGATGATGCGCATCGAGGGCTGCGGGGGATAGATATAGGTGTTGCGCACCATGAACTCCTTCAGAATGTCATTCTGAATGGTGCCGGTCAGGGCCTCGTGCTCGACGCCCTGTTCTTCGGCCGCGGCAATGTAGAACGCCATCACGGGGAGGACGGCCCCGTTCATGGTCATCGACACCGACATTTCGTCGAGTGGAATCCCATCGAAGAGGACCTTCATGTCCTCGACTGTGTCGACGGCTACGCCGGCCTTCCCCACGTCTCCCCGGACTCGATCGTGGGTTGAGTCGTAGCCGCGATGAGTGGCCAAGTCAAACGCTACGGACAGCCCCTTCTGTCCCGAAGCGAGTGCCTTCCGGTAGAACTCGTTCGACTCTTCCGCGGTGGAAAACCCCGCGTACTGACGGATGGTCCACGGCCTGTAGTTGTACATCGTGGAGTAGGGACCTCGGAGGTACGGCGGAATTCCCGCGACGTACTCAAGATGATCTAGGTCCTCCAGTGCATCCGGGCCGTACGCGCCTTCCACATCAATTTTCTCGGCCGTGGTCCAGGACTCTCGGGCCGACCGATCGGCATCAGAGTCGGTGGGAGGATCGTAGTCGATCTTTTCGAAGTTGGGGCGCATGGCGGCTTTGTAGGACGGTCGAAGGTCAGAAGAGTCGATCGGTGGCGGACCGGTTCTCAGTCGTTGGTTGGGGCTTCCTCGTCGCGGATGCCGAGGGATTCCTGGAAGGCTTCGAGTTTTTCGAGCAGGAGATTTCCGCGGTGAATGAAGTCGTCGGCCGGCACGTCGGCGTTCACCCCGCCGGGGGCTCCCGCGACGACGAGGAGGGGAGACAGGCCCTGATCGTCGAGGGCCGATCGGAGGGCCGGGGTAAATTCGGAATACTCCTCGTCGGCACTGCACAGTACGACGATATCGGCGTCGGCCTCCGCCGCGGCCACGGCCGCGTCCGCCGGGGTTTCAAACTTCAGCGGTTTGTCGACCTCGAAACCGGCAACGCCGAATACGTTGCGGGCAAAATTGGCCCGGGCACTCCGCATTTTTGGAGACCCGAGGGGGGCCAGAAACACAGTCGGTACGTGTCCGGTCTCTGTTGCGTATCGCTCGGTTCGAAGCCGAAGCGTCTCGATGTCGTTCGCGATTCGTTCCCCCCGGAGCGGTTCGATATCCGCTGGGTCCTCGCTGAGTTTGGCGAGCAGTTCGGACATCTGAGAGGGTCCCTGGAGGGCGTGGCGGAAAGCGCCAATGCTGACCTCGCCCACCAAGGCCTCGCTTTCTTCCCGGTCGAGAGAGGGAGTGGATGTAAGGTCGTCCCGCCTTGTTTCGTTGAGGTTGGGATAGTGATTGGTGCCCACGAGTACCCGCCGTCGCGAGTTGACTTGTTCTCGCCGGTCCTCTCGTACCTCGCGGATCCTTTCCTGCACGCGTCCCTCGCGCAGGCCTGAGAGGAGTCCACCCTCCGCTTCCAGCCCCTGAAACTTGTTCCAGGCCCGTCGGGCCAGTTGATCCGTAGCCGCCTCAAGGTAGTAGGAGCCGGCGCCCGGGTCGGCCACTGCGTCCATGTGGGCCTCCTCGCGTAGGATTAACTGTACGTTCCGCGCAATTCGAGAGCCGAACGTGTCCTGCGGGCGCAGGGCAGCGTCGTAGGGACGTACACGGAGGACATCGCATCCGCCGATCACCGCCGCCATCCCTTCCGTCGTGCCCCGCAGCATATTCACGTACGGATCGTAGACCGTTTCTGTGCGTCGTGACGTTTCGGCCTGGACTTCGAGGTCGCCCGGAGCGACGTGATCGTCTTCGTCTGTGTCGGTGGCGTAGGCCTCAACGACCTGCGGGACCAAGAGGCGGAGCGCCCGGTGCTTCGCAATCTCAACGAAGTAACTGGTCGAGACGGAGGTTAGGAAGTGTAGGCGGGGCGGGAGGGGGCGAACCGAGTGGCCGCGATCGCTGAGGTTGTGCAGCGTGTCGCTGAGGGGGTCGAAGGCCACCGAGACATCGCGGACCGTTCCGGCAGCGAGGGCGGCTACCGGATCGTAAGACACCGACCCCTGGAGTGTATCCGCCACGTTCTCCTCCTCAGCAATTTCCTGCACCGCTCCGAGAAGGATCGCACCCGACGGCCCGTTTTCCAGATGGAGGGCAATCTCGGAGAGGGGAAGCCCGGCTAGAACCGTTCGGAGGTCGTCGATCGTCTCTATCAAAATCCCGCCGGTGGTGTGTTCAGGTGCGGCGGGGCGGACCAGGGCGAGGGCGTCAGCTCCCTTCCGCACAGCACCACGGGCGAGACGATTCGCCTCCTCCGGGTCCGGATGAGCAATAGGCTGGCAGATGTCCCAGTCATTGGCGGGAACGGCGTCGGAATTGACCAGGGGGGGCGTCCCGGCTTCCGGGTCGACGTGTTCCGTAGCTTCCAAATCCTCACGACGGAGATTCCCAAGCAGTGATACGCCCTCAATGGACTCCCAGCGAAGCACCTCGTCGATGGCTGAGGGGCCGAGATC
>PXTG01000045.1 GCA_003023365.1 Bacteroidetes bacterium QH_7_62_13
TCCCGCCGTGCACACCTCCATCGGTGCGTTTTACGTGTCCCGTGGGGGCGCCGTCGACGTACCGGCGATGGTGGAGGCGCTCCTAGCGGCTGCGAAGCAGCGCGGGGCCACGGTCGAGACCGAAACCCCCGCCGTGTACTGGCGTGAGACGCCCGACGCTGCGATTCTGGAGGTGGGTCGTGGACCCGACGACACGGAAGAGTTGCGCGCCGACCGCCTCCTCCTCACGATCGGCCAGGGCTATCCCCCCTTTCCGGAGCTACAACGCCTCGGACTCCGGGGCATCAAGGGCCAAACGGTCCGCGTCCGTCGTCCCGAGTCTCTTCCGGGGCCCCGTTGCCCGCTCTCCGGCCGTGGCTACGTGGTGCCGGACGGCAACACCCTCATCCTTGGCAGCAACTACGACAACAATTTTGACGACCTCACGCCCGACGCCGACGCCACGGCGTACATCCGCGAGAAGACGGCCCGGATGGTGCCCGGCGTGGACGAAACCGAAATCGTGGACGTGCGGGCCGGCGTACGAGTAAAATACACGGACTCGACCCTCCCCCTCCTCGGCCCCCTTCCCCGCCGCGACCGACTCTGGACCTTCACCGCCCTTGGTTCGAAGGGCCTTCTCACCGCTCCCCTCCTCGCGTTGGCGCTTCCGGAGTACCTCCAGGATCCCTCCGGCATTCCGGACGCCGTCCGTCCCCCAACCAAGTAGCGCCCGCTGCCTTTCCCAATCCCGAACCGACTCGTGCAATCGTATCCGTCCATCGACGCCCTCGTCCATCGCGCCCTCCAACACGTTGACGACTGGGAAGACTCGTGGGGCGCCTTCGACCGGCATCCGTCGCTCGGGGTGGCCCCCGATCGTCTCGACGACGCGCTGGACGAGTATTTGGAGCGACTGGAGGGCAACTATCCGTTCCACCATCCGCGCTACGCGGGTCAAATGTTGAAGCCCCCGCATCCGATCGCCGTCGCCGCGTACGTCGCCGCTCAGCGCATTAATCCGAACAACCACGCGCTCGACGGCGGCCCGCCCACCAGCCAGATGGAGCAGGAGGTCGTCACCGATCTCGCTGACATGCTGGGGCTGCCCGCCCCCACCCTGGGCCACCTCACCGGCGGCGGCACCGTGGCCAACCTTGAGGCCCTCTGGGTGGCCCGCGAACTGCACCCGGACCGTGCCCTGGCGGTGAGCGCAGACGCACACTACACACACGGCCGGATGAGCGACGTGCTAAACCTGGACGTCGTGGAGGTGCCCACGGACGCCCGGGGCCGCCTACGCCTCGATGCCCTTCAACAAACACTGGAGGCGGAACCGATCGGGACGCTGGTACTCACCGCCGGGACGACCGGCCTCGGGACCGTGGACCCGATCGCCGATGCCGTGTCGCTTTGCGACTCGCACGAGGTCCGGGTTCACGTCGACGCCGCCTACGGAGGGTTCTTCCGACTGATGACCCTGGACGCCGCCCCGCCCCTCGACGGCTTCCCGGACGAGCACTTTGAGGCGATCCAGCGGGCCGATTCGGTGGCCATCGACCCGCACAAACACGGTCTTCAACCGTACGGCTGCGGATGCATTCTCTTTCGGGATCCCGCGGTGGGCCGCTTCTACCAGCACGATTCCCCCTACACCTACTTCACGTCGGAGGAGCTCCATCTTGGAGAAATCAGTCTGGAGTGCTCGCGGGCGGGGGCCGCGGCCGGGGCGCTGTGGTGTACACTGCGGGCCCTCCCGCTTGCGCCGGACGACGGGGTCGGGCCGATCCTTGCCGCCTGCCTCCGCGCCGCCCGAACCTGGGCCGAGGAAATCGAACGCTCGGACGCCCTCACCCTCCTCGCGCCCCCCGAAACGGACATCGTCGCGTATTTCCCCACGCCGGAGACGCCCCGCCTTTCGGCGGTCGAGGACGCAAGTCGGACGCTCTTCGATCGGGCGATGAACGACCCCGACGCCCCCATAGCCCGAACACGAGACGCACGCCGATCAGTTGGTTGAGCAGCTTTCGTCCCTCGCGGCGGAAACAACCTAGCGTCTCGCCCGGGAGGGCACGGGACCCTGGCTCGGCCTGAATTTCCGCCCCCCCAACGTCGCGTGCCCCCGTCACCGCTCCGACAGGGGAAAAGCGGGAGTCGATGGACTGGCCTCCCTCTCATTCGGATCCGGAGGGGCGTCTCTCCACCGAGTCCGTACCGGCCTCAGAGGGACGAAATACAATATCGCCGTAGAAGGCACGGGCCGAGTCGGCCGTGTTGTCGGTGTCCGTCATAATGGCGACTCCATTTACCGCCGGAGGGGATTCCCCGAACGCCCGCCGATAGTCGGCAAGTACGTTGCGGCGCTCACGGACCCACTCGCCGGTCTGCCCGCGGCCGCTTCGTACCGGCATAATCATGATCTGGTCGGTGTAAGGACTCTCCACGACGCGCTCTTGTCCATTCTCCCGGGCCCAGAGATAGTTCAGTGCACGAGACGGAGCGTCCGAGTACCCCACACGCCGAAGCAGAGCTAGCCTGATCCGGTCAAGGAGGCCGAGGCCATCGTAGTCGAACGTGACGTACACCCGAGCGGCGGCGTCGGCCCTCGTTTCTTTCGTCACGTCGGCCCCGGCCGAAAGGCGATCCACCCTCCAGCGCCATTCAAGAATGGGGTACTGTTCAAGATCGACGCGCTGATGGGTAATCAGTCCGGAGGCCCCGTTGCTGCTGCGAGCCCGGAGTACGACCGCACTGTCCCTCCGGACCAAATCGTACCGGGTACTCGATTCGTTGTCCCCAAACCGAATCTGCTCCCATCCATCCGGTACCGAATTGGACGGCGCCTGCCCGGAAAAGTCTCCGATGCGCAAGCTGGGGGGCCCCGCAACGGCGACCAACAACACACTCAGCAGAGAGCCTGCAAGCAGGAGAAGAGGGAAGCGGACTGTCGTCACCGACGAGAACGATCCATTCGAGATAACGGAGGGATGAGGCTGCCCGGCCTTGGTGTTCTGACCAACATTCGAGCGGGGTCGTAGGATCCAATTCCGCCACCCCCTGTCGTCCCCCTTTCTTTCGCCTTACCCTCACTCCCCTTAATTTGAGATTTCCACTTTCTTTTTTTCCTGGAGGTAGGTCTGTTTTCCCCTCTCCACAACCGCCGTTTCTCTGTGGATTTCAACATCGACCATCAGCCCTCCTATTCTCTTCTTCGTGCCCGACTCGACGCCGGGGAGGAAGTGGTCGCCGAATCCGACGCGATGGTGAGCATGGGTGCGAGCCTGGACACCGAAACTAAACAGGCGGGCGACGTTGTCTCGGCCCTGCTTCGCCAGTTCGGAGGTGAATCGTTCTTCGTCAACCGATTTTTTGGACCGGGGCCCGTATCTTTCGCGCCTACGTATCCAAGGACAATCGTGCATCGCCGCCTGGATCACGATGCGCTTTTGCTTCGGGCCGGGGCCTATCAGTTCAATCGGACGACAGCAGCTAGGGCAACGCGGATCCAAACCGAGTTTATGCCTCCACCGCCTCCGTCGCCGGCGCGGTGCCGTTCTCTTCTTCCTGGATGCGAGCCAGCGAGGCCTCCAGGGCGTCGCGGCGTATGACCTCTCCGGTGTTCGGCTTTACCTGCCCGAATTCGAGGACGCCGGTGGGACAACTCTGCACACACGCCGAGCACCGCACGCACTCCGGGTCCTCCATCGGCTTGCCCTGCTGGGCAAAGTGCATCACGTCGATCCCCTGGTGGCACACGCTGGTGCACACGTTGCAGGAGATGCACTTCTTCTTGTCGGCCAGGATGCGAAAGCGACTGAAGCGGTGGTAAATGTGCATAAGCGCCGCCAGCGGGCAGAAGAACCGACACCAGAAGCGCCCGCTCAGCCAGAAGTAAACGCCGTAGCCCACCATCCCCGCCAGCACCGTGTCCACCATCCAGCTATAGTTGAGCTTCAGCCCAAACCACTGGCCGTTGAGCCCGGCCTGGAACGCCGCGTCGGCCCAGCTCCCCGGCCAGATCCACCCTCCGATGCGCAGGAAGAGCAGCGCGAACGCCAGAACCATGATCACCTGTCCCGCCAAGTTGAGCTTATTCCACCCGTCCCCGTGCGGCATCTTCTCGCGATGCTGGTCCCCGAGGGTTTCGGCAAGGGCCCCACACGAGCAAATCCAGCCGCAATACGCGCCCTTTCCCCAGAAGTAGATCATGCCGGGGATCAGGACGAAGGTCTGCACGAAACAGATGGCGAGCCACCACCAGAGCGGGTCCTGCGTGAAGACATTGTACACCATGAGCGGCCACGCCAGGATGAAGCCGTAGGCCCGCCAGTACTCACGCCCATGGACCGCGTACTCACTCGTAGGAAAGAGCGCGTCGAGGACACCGATCGGAAGGAGTCCGTTCCCGGCCAGAAACGGGAGAATGATCTCTGGCAGGATGAACAAGGGCAGGACCTGGATACACATCAACGTGAGCGTCTGGACCCTGATGTAGGGCGTTTTCCGTCGTCGGATGCGTTTGATACCGAAGATGACGACGATCGCCGAATAGGCAAAGGTGTAGTAAAACGAGGGGTTGGTCATGGATGTGAGCGTCACGTCGACCAACCCCGGCCCGTCGGCCCCGGGCTCCCAGTTGAACGGAAAGACCTCGGCGGCCTGGGCGAGACGCCCCACCCATCCGCCGTCCTTCCAGCTGTACACCGCAGCCATGAACAGAAAGAACGCCGCGAAAGCGCCGATGCGGTCCCACCGGAGATCGTTAAGCCACCCGAGCCCGCTCAGGGCTTCATCGAGTGAGTCCGGTACGTCGCCCCAGTCGTTGCGCAACTCGATGCCGGAGCGGCGGAAGAAATCGAGGGGAGCCTCCCGCCCAATCATCGCGAACACTTGATCGGCCTTCACTCCCGTCTGTCCCGTCTCCGTAGAGAGTCGTACACTGTCGTCTCGAATCTCTTCAACATCCGTCGGCATCTCGAGGGTCAACCCCCCGTCCTCCCCCGAATCCGCCTCAAGCTCATAAATCCGCTCGACGTTTTCGGGCTTCGGCCGCACAAACTCGTCCCGCCGGTACGAGAGGGTCACGTTCGCCCCGGCCTCCGTCAACGAAATCGCCGCCTCGGCGGCCGAGTCTCCCCCACCGATGACGACTACGTCCTGTCCGTCGCTGCGGGTGGGATCGTAGAGACGATGGTGTACGTGGTCTTTGTCCTCTCCGGGAACGTCGAGACTGCGGAAATTTCCGCTGCGCCCGATGGCGACGACAACGTGTTGCGCCCGGATCCGACGTTCGCTGCTGGTCACCACCTCAAGCCCATCGCCCCGCTCGTCGATCCGGTGGGCCTCCGCGTGCCGCACGGGAATATCGTGCGTCTGCGTCTCGAGCTCCTGCACGAGCTCCTCCTTGGCCTGGGCGCTCACCTGGAGGTCCCCGGCGGGGGTCATGTCGTTGGGATACGTGTAGATGGGTTTCCCCTCCTGAAAGTCCTTGATGGTCGCAAAGCGCCGCCGGGCCTCCAACACGCAAAAGGACAGGTCCTGCCGTCGTGCCTCCCGGGCCGCGGCCATCCCCGAGGCCCCGGCCCCGAGAATCACAATGTCGTACGGGCCGTCCTCGCCCGACGGCTCCACCGAGGGGGTTCCCCGGTCGACGATGTCGCGGACCGCCCGCACCCCGCCGTCCACCGAAAACTTTAGAAGCGGGACCCCCGCGAGGTCGCCGACCACGTATACCCCGTCTACGTTCGTCCGAAAGGACTCATCGACCCGTGGCAGGGATTCGACCTCTCCCCCCGGCCATTGGAGGTGCAACCAGTGTGCGTAGCGCTTGAGGAGAGAGAACATCACGAGCGAACGAATCAGAAGAAGAAAAGAGCGTAGCATCCAGGTTCTGGTCCCCGATCAGGACGGAACGTTACGCCCGGTCCAATCCTACTAGCAGGGGTGAAATTGACGGTCCTCGCCCTCCCTTCCACTGCTTCTTTGCCCCGCCCGGCCATGATCTACGGCATCACCGGCAACCCGACAAAGCCGGAGCTCTGGACGCCCGTTTCCAAGGTCGTCGAGTGGTTCCGGGACCACAACTACGACTTCTGGCTGCACGAACCCATCGCGGACGGTCTGCTGGAACGCGAACTCATCTCCCCGACGGTCGAACAGAAGCATAGTGTAGCCGACATCGCAGAGGCGGGCGACCTCGTGCTCTCATTCGGGGGCGACGGCACGCTTCTCCGCACCGCCCACCTCACCGGTCCCAACGACACCCCCCTCCTCGGCGTCAACATTGGACGGCTCGGCTTCCTCGCCGATATTGAGATCGACCAGCTTTTCGAGGCCCTAGAGGCCGTTGTGGCTGGGGAGTACGACGTCGAGGAGCGCATGGTGCTGAGGGCGGAAGACGAGGGGGCTTTTTTTGGCACGGAATGGGCCTTGAACGAGTTCGTCGTGAACCGGAGCGGAAACGCGGGGCTTATTAACGTTGAGGTTATCGTTGACGGCACGCCCCTCAACACATACTGGGCCGATGGGCTCATTCTGGGCACGCCCACCGGCTCCACGGCTTACTCCCTTTCTACCGGCGGCCCCATCATCGCCCCCGGCGTAGACGCGATGATTCTTACGCCGATCGCCCCCCACACGCTCACGGTCCGTCCCATCGTCCTACCCGCCGGGTCCACCCTCACCTGCCGCGTCCTCGGAAACGACGAGCCGTACGTCTTTTCGGCCGATGGACGAAGCACGATCTTTGACGGGCACGACCTGGCGTTTTCCGTCGAGCGAGCAAACCACACCGTCAACCTCGTGAAACTGCCCGATCAACATTTTTTCCACACCCTGCGGTCGAAACTGATGTGGGGCGCCCGGCGTTCGGAGAAACCAAGTAAGTGAAGGAGGAGCAGACCGGTGAAGGGGGCATAAAACTTCCAGTTCTGCATTGACACCCCTGCGAGCATCCCGTACATTTCCGGATCCGGATTTATGCGTCCGGACGTACTGATCGAAGACGCCGTTCGGTCGGTTGGGGCCAGGTAGCTCAGGTGGTAGAGCAACGGCCTGAAAAGCCGTGTGTCGGCAGTTCGAATCTGCCCCTGGCCACTCCCTTCTTGCCTAAGCTCCTGTACTCCAGGAGCTTGGGCTTTTCTATTTCTTTGCTGTTCCGGAGGACGTGTCGAGGCACCGCGTAGATTTGATCCGTGGGTGTGTAGGGATCAGATGGATGATATTTCGTAAGCTCGAGCGTTACGTTCTGGCGAACAGCTCCCCCGGAACGCTCCACCGTAAGGAATACAACGCGGCCAGTCCCCTGATCGGACGCTGGGACCAGCAGGAGGGCGTCCCCGGGCGGCGACGTGCCGGAATGAGACGGTCAGAAGGTGCTTTTTCGGCTGGAAAAAGATGCCCGGAGAGAACAGGTTCGCCACCTCGACGGACGCCAGACCCAACTTTATCGT
>PXTG01000046.1 GCA_003023365.1 Bacteroidetes bacterium QH_7_62_13
ATGGTGCACGGGCGGGATGCGGCGGCGGGCCGAGCGGTCGTTGATACGATCACCGATGCGGGCGGAGACGCCACGTTCGTCGAGGCTGACTTCACCGATCCGGCGTCCGTTCGGCACCTGGCTTCCGCCGCGCGCGAGTGGAGGGACGGTTTGGACCTGCTGCTGAACAATGCGGGTGGGTTGTTTGCGAAGGGACGACTCGTGGGGCCCGGCATCGAGCAGACGTTTCTGGTCAATCACTTGGCTCCGTATCTCCTCACCGCCGAGCTTTTGGATCATCTTCGCGGCGGGGCCCGGGTCGTGACGACGGCCTCCGAGGCTCATCGGGGAGCGTCCCTTGACCTGGATCGACCGCTCGACACGAGCGACTACTCCGGAATGGGCGCGTACAGCCACTCGAAGCTGGCCAACATCCTTTTTGCGTCGGAACTCGCCCGTCGGTTGGCGGCAGCAGACCGGTCCGTCAACTCCAACAGCATTCACCCTGGGTTCATCCCCGGAAGTCAATTCGGTCGCTTTCTTCCGGGGCCGCTGTCCTCCCTCTTTCGCCTCATCGGGTGGGTGCCGGGCACCGCGTCGGTCGCCGACGGGGCCGCCGAGCTCCTGCACGTGGCGATGTCCGACGCGACCGCCGACGAGTCGGGCGAGTATTTTACGGGGCAGCAATCCGTGGCGCCGTCGGCGGAGGCACAGGATCCAGACGCAGCGGCCCGCCTTTGGCGCCGCAGCGCCGAGATGCTGGGCATCGACGAGCCGCTGCCGGTAGACCCGGAGACGCCCAGCGGGAGCTCCACGGCCTAGAATCGGTGTTGGGGGAGGGATCCTTCGGCGGCGAGGACTCCCCCGCACTTTCCGAGAAGATGAAACGAACGGACCTGGAGCCGTCCAGTCGCAGGTATTGAGCAGGCTTTGCAACGAAAAAAGCCCCCAGCTTCCGGTCGGGAGCGGTTCCGCAGCTCGCCACTCGGCGGAGAGACGGGGAGAATTAGACTTGGATCGTACGTTGGGGCCGGAACGCAGGATTTTCGCCGGGATAGCCCCGCGGATTGGACGTGACCCGCGTTCCGCCAATCCGGTAATCGAACGAGGCGTGGACGTGGCCATGAATCCAGAGGTCCGCGCTGCTTTCGCGCACAAACTCGGCCCGGCGCGCCACGAACGCCGCGCTGGTGAGGTCGTCGTTGTACCGTGGATCGACGGAGTGCCGAGTGGGGGCGTGATGGGTCACGACGACGGTCGCCCGTGCCTCGGTTTTCGTCGCCAGCTGGTCGCGGAGCCAGGTGAGGGCGGTGCGATGATCCCGGTCCGTGTCCCGGGGGCGGAGTCGTCGACGGGCCCGGAGGAGATGGATGCGCTGGTAGTCGTCCATATTCGCCCGGCAGGCCTTGATTGCCTGCGCCCGTCGGCCGGGAAAGAGACGGAATCCGGTCCAGAAGGTGCAGCCCAGAAACCGAACGCCGCCGACCTGCACAGCGTCACGCTGGAGAAGGTACGTCCCGCTTTGGTCTGGGGCCTCCTCAAATTGATCGCCGGTGCGCCGGAGCGTCGTTCGCGTCACGTCCAAGTAGCGATCGTAGAACGCGTGGTTGCCCGCCACGAGGAAAACCGGAACGTCGGGAAAGGTTCGTCGCGCCCATTGGAGGCCCTGGGTGCCCTGACCAACGTCCCCCGCAAGGACGACGGCGTCGGCCCCAGAGGCCGGGGACGATCGGAGGTCGTCGGGGGGATCGTGGTGCTCCAAGTGGAGGTCACTGAGAACGCGGATGCGCACGTCGAACAGGCGGATAGACGGAGGGGAATTGTGGCGGCTGATCTCAATCGAGGCTATCTAACTTCCCGTGCGGACACGAGTCCGAAGCAAACAGCGTTCACTCAAGTGCTCGGGAGGCAATTCGAACGGGCTCAACAGCCGACACGCGCTCTTTCTATTCACGTCATAGCCATTCAGCTCATAGCCATTTGGCGTTCCGACGGGGAATCCCACTTGTTGTCTGGTAACTGACCCGAGGGACCAGAGAGGCGATTCACTCCGAGAGGAGAATATCTAGCCATTGCAGGGGCGTGGCCCGCTCCTGATACATCAGCACGTCGGTAAACATCTGCCGGAGCGCAACCTCCAGGAGCCGTCGTTCGGCAAACCCATCTTTGTAGCGTGCATTGAGGGCGCCGAGGGTCTTGTCCAGGTTCTTTAGCAGATCGACGTGAATCCGATCGACGGGGACGGGCCGGAGGGCCGACCCGTCCGGGTCGTCGTCGGTCATCACAATCGAGTCGAGCTGTTGGATGAGCGGACTGTCTTTTCCGTGCGCCTGGAAATCCACGAGTGACTGCCGCAACGCGATCTCGAACAGGAGCCGCTCGGAAAACCCGTCGTCGTAGCGAGGTTCGATTCGTGATGTTAGTTGCTCGAAGTTGGAGACGACTTCCGATTCCAGGGCGTCGACCGGAATGGGCCGCAGTTCGGGAACCCGGACGCCCTCGTTCGCTGAGGCCGGCGTCTCTACCTCCTCCTGCACGTCGGACCGTTCCAGGTAGAAGCACACCTCCGTGGGGCCGTACTCCACCGGGTAGCGCCCGGTCGCCTCAAGTTCGTTGCGGTCGAGGGCATGGGTGCCGCCTTGGCGGGTCTCGTAGAATCCCAAAACCTTCTGGTCCCGGGGGCTTTGGTCAACGTACACCGTCGTCGGGGTAACGGTGAGGACGGCGTGCTCGTAGATAATGCTCTTTTCGTTGAGTCCCCCCACCGTCCGGTAGACGACGTCGTGATTGCTGGCGTCTCTCGATCGCCCATCCTCCATGGGGATGATCGTTGGAAGGTCTAGGTCTGGTGAGCGTGCAAATCGGAGCCGGGCGAAAAGAGAAACCCGCAGTGTGGACCCGCCCCGATGTTGGTGCTGGATATCGCTCGTCTGAACTGGCTGTACGTTCCTTCCCGCAGACAGTTGACGAGGGGAGGTTGGTACCGGTTGAATTCTTCCCGGTTCTAGCCGGGCACGACAAACGGGCGTTCGTCTTCTCGTCCAGCAGGGCAGATTTCGTCTGGTCCTCGGAAGGCGGCATCCACGGTCAATATGCGAAGGATACGGATTTTTGTGACGTCGCGACGCTGTTCGGAGTCGTCGGGGGGCCGCCCAGGTCGGGGCGGACGGAATGGGGGCCTTGGTGGAGGACGCCGGATCCCATCGATAAAGAAAACAGGTCGGCGACACGCAACGACTCGATTGCACCCGGCTTCGGGGACCCGTCGCGAAGATTCTGGGAGGGGGGCGAGACAATTGGTTGGGTTTTTGCACATCGCAGAACAACAGTGTCGTTCTTTCACTGCGGGGCGGTGTGAGGCCCCCATGGATGAAGGGTCTGACCTCCGACTGGTCGAGTTTCTGCGGTACCCGCCGACATATCCGGTTCCACGCCGCGGATTCCACCAACTGGTCCGTTCCTCCCTCATTAACTTTCTCATTCTTCCGATGACCCAGTCAGAACGATCTTCCGAACCCACGGGGGCCTCCCTCCGGTTTTTTCCGGAACGCTTCCACGCCGTATCGATCATCGGAAGCGTCGGGATTGTCCTGGTGGGGGCGATCCTGTTCGACGTGTACCGGGACCTGATGGTGGAAGGGAATCCTGTATGGATCATGCTGGGGGAGAACATCTTTCCGCTGTCGGGGGCACTCGGCACGGCTGGTCTCGTCTGGTGGTGGGCCCGATCAACCAAGTCGGTGACGTACCTCCGTGAAGCCGCCAGAAGGATGCTATTGGGGGTTCTCGCCATGGCGGTGGTGGGGGGCGTGGTGCTCGGGGGGCAGTTCCTCCTGAGCGAAACGCACCCGTTCACGATCCTGGTGCAGCTTCTCGTCGTGGGTGCGGCGGTGGGCTTCTTCCACGGGCGTCAGGTGGGGAAAAAGAGGAAGGTGGTGCGGGAGCTCCGTCACGACCGCGATCTCCTGCGTCGGATTCAGGAGGTGGCGGAGATTGGGGGGTGGGAATACGACCGTTCCACCGATATCGTTACGGGGACCGACCAGCTAAACGAGATCCTTGGGCTTGCGAAGGGGGAGCAGTTCACGATTGAGCGTGGATTGGGGTTTTACCCGCCCGAGCGGCGTTCGGAGATTCGCGAGAAGGTGCGCCGTTGCCTGGAGGAGGGCAGGCCGTTCGACGTCGAGGCCCAACTCCTGCGGGACGAAGATGATGAGCAGCGATGGATACGCGTACGGGGACAGCGCAGAGGGACCGGGCGCCTGACCGGCACCCTTCAGGACATCACTGAGGAGAAGAAGATCAAGCAGGTCCTGAAGGATGAACAGGAAGTACTCCGTCGAATGTATAGGGTCACGGCCAGTCGTGAGATCTCATTCGACGAGAAGATCAACGAACTGATTGGTCTAGGCCGCGAGTACCTCGACCTTCCGTACGGACACGTCACCCGTTTGTCGGAAGACACTCAAGAGATCACGCACGCGAGCGGAGATCATCCGCGTCTTAGTCCCGGGGAAAGTTGTCCCCTCGGGACGTCGTACTGCCGGAAGACCGTTCAGCAGGACGGGTTACTGGCCGTCCAGAATGCTCCCGAGGAAGGCTGGGCGGACGACCCGGCCTACGAAGCGTTCGGGCTCGACTCGTACATCGGGTCGAAAATTCTGGTTGGTGGAGACATTTACGGGACCTTTTGTTTCTCCTCGGACCGACCGCGAGCGACGTCATTTTGTGAGCGGGAAAAAACGTTTGTGGAGCTCCTCACCCTCTGGGCGAGGTACGAAATTACCCAGCGTCAAAAAACCCGTCGCCTGAAGGATCAGAACCAGCGTCTCGATCGGTTTGCCAGTGTCGTCTCCCACGATCTCCGCAATCCGTTGACCGTCGCCATCAATCGACTCGAGCTCATTGAGCGGGGGCTACCGTCCACGGTTAAGACGCACAACACGTCTTCCGGGGGGGATGGGGCGCCGGGACCGTCTGGGTCAAGGGGAGTGCATCCGACGGAGGGCGCCGAGGTCGCCGAACATGTCGAGGAGACGGAGAAAGCCCTGCAGCGCATGAAAGACCTCATCGACGATATGCTCGTTCTCATGTGGGGGCGGCGGGAGGCCGACGCGGGAGACGTGGAGCCGGTCGACTTCAAAACGGCGGCGGAACGTTCCTGGCCGGATCTGAAGACGCCGGGGGCATCGCTCACGGTCGAAACGGATCGGGAGATTCTGGCCCACAAGGGACGTCTCCAACAGTTATTGGAAAATCTCCTCCGGAACGCGGTTGAGCACGGTGGGGCCGATGTATCGATCACCATTGGCGCCTTAGAACTGGGGGACGAGAAGGACGGGTTTTTTGTCGAGGACGACGGGCCGGGGATTCCGGAGAAGAAGCAGAAAAAAGTATTAGAGAGTGGCTATTCGACGGAGGAGGAGGGCACGGGGCTGGGGCTATCGATTGCCCGGGCCGTGACCGACGCCCACGGATGGACCCTCTCAATCACCGAAAGCCACGCCGGGGGGGCGCGGTTTGAGATTCGTGGAGCGGACATGTGGCGGTGAGGTTTTCAACTCCCATCACCCCGACCGCCCGCTCGCTTCGTTTTTCGGCTTCCCGTCCCCGACTCATTCCCGTCGCCGCCTCATGGAGCGCCGTCCGGACGCAAGAGGACGAACGTGGCTTCGCAGAGTGGGAAGTCGCCACGCATGTCACTTCGGCGGCCGGCTACGGGAGACCAGCAATGAATGATGACAGGATTCTTTACGTCGGATGGAGGGCCGGCGCGCCGGGCCGTGGAGGACCGCCCTTTGTGCCACCGACGGTGGGCGACCCCCCAGCGAGGCGAACGCCGGCGTCCTCGTTCGACCCTGGAAACTGACGACCTCCGCTCCACCGTTTCAGTGTCTTCAGTTCGCTTCACATTCCGACGGAAAACCGAACCTCTTTGGGCCTGCTCGCCGAAAAGAGGGGAGATGCACCTTGCACGGATTGCACTTTCGTTCGTCTTGTCTTCATCCCTGTGAAGCGACGTGCAGTTTGTGCATGGTGCAGCCGGCCGTCCGTTCGCCAAACCCTCGGGCGGCCCCGCGCCTGGAGCTGGTGGGATTTACCCGCCGCGCTTCCCCTGCGACAGCCGCTCCGTGGCCCGCCGCGAGGCGACAACAGCCATGCCGGGCCGGATGCAAGCCCGCACCGAGGATAGATAAGGGATCGATCCCCGCTCACGGGGAAAACAACCGCCCACGTCGTTCCTGAAGGCTCATGTAGGGTACATCCCCGCGTGCACGGGGAACTCTTTTTTGGTTGCCGAAGAGCGTGACGTTTGCGAACTCGACTGAGCAATGTTAGATTATCTATCACATCTGTTTAGATAATCTAGCAAGTGGATATGATTGAGTCGTCACGACTTGAAGAGCTTCTTTTTGCGGTTGGAGAGCTTCTGGACGAAAGAGAAGAAACCGCCAGTATCGTCGTTGTAGGCGGAGCGAGCCTGAATTTATCTGGACTCATACAGCGAGCAACTGATGACGTGGATGTCATTGCTAGGCTGGAAGAGGGTGAAGAAAAAACGGAGCTTGTTCCTCCAGATCCGATGCCGGAAGCACTTCAGGACGCAGTTGAACGCGTCCGTAGAGATTTCAACTTAAAGCACGGGTGGTTGAATACTGCAGTTGCTAACCAGTGGGAAACGAGCCTTCCTCCCTCCCTGACAGAGGATCTGACATGGCGGACCTACGGCGGTCTTCGGGTGGGAGTTGCTGGACGCCGTCCGTTGATTGCTTTGAAGCTCTTGGCAGCTGTGGATCAGGGTGGTACCCAGAGCGTGCATTATCAGGATCTTGTTCGGCTTGATCCCACTGAGGAAGAGCTAGAAGAGGCTAGAGAGTGGGCCCGGTCGGAAGACTCATCACCAATTGTTGCCAGACATATAGACCAAGTCATTAAACATGTGCGCAAGGACGTTGAGTAAAATCGAGGCAGAAATTACAGAGGTTGGAATCGACGCGGTTTGGGCTCAGTGGTCCACTTTGGGGGCGGGGACCCTGCAAAAGCGTGGAACCGTCTCGTCGATTATCGATCCGGAGGGACTTCTTCTTCTCTCGCTGTACTTGATCCCCGAAGAACGACGTCTGCGTGACCTCGTGCAGTGGTGGGCAGAGGCGGGCTCGGAACTCCTGAGTCTACAGCGGACAAAGACCCTTCTTGACAGTTTTCCTCCGGAGGTGAACGAATACGTCAAAACATACAGCCGATGGGCGACGGAGGCGGGTGACAAGCGTTGGCGAAAGTACGCTGAAGAGGGACGTGAACAGGTTGATCGTGAGCGAAAGGGGCCTGAAAGTCCAAAACTTGACTCCCCCTCCTCACTCCTTTTTCGGCTACGGGCTGGATTTGGGGTAGGGGCCAAGGCAGATGTTCTGGCCTACCTTCTCGGAATAGAGGAGCAGGCTGTAGCGACAAAGGAAGCCGTTCGGGCCATCTCGTATTCGAGGGCAACCGTTCAGGGTGCCCTCGAGGATCTGTCACGCGCAGGTTTTATAGAGCAAAAGAGTGATTATCCTAGAGAGTACTTTGCTCCTTTTGACCGATGGAAACCGTTCGTTCTAGGGGATGATCGACCGAATAACCTATGTCCACGGTGGCGACACTGGGGAAAAGTTTACGCCTTTCTCGCTCGGTCGAGGCGGTGGATAGATGAGGCGGAAAACCAGAGTGAATACGTGAAGAGCACCCGAGCCCGGGACGTATTTGAGGACTTCCGAACGACGTTTGAATCGAATCGCATACAGGTGCCCTCACCGGAAACGTATCCGGGACCAGAATATGCAGATGGGTTTGCCCGTACCGTTGCGAGGGTTGCTGAATGGACGAAAGAGTACGTGTAGGCTACCGTGGTAATTTATCATCTCGGGAAACTTGAGCCATTAGCGTTTCACACGAGCCTACCTGAGACCGTCTCCAATGAGCATCATGGGCTAGATGCTGGACAGCCGTCGAAGGCTGAGTCCATTGCCCCTGAGCCAAAGATGCTCTCTCCCCACAGCCGAGTGTTTACAAAAGCCGCGACCGCCCAATTAAGAATGCCGCGCGTGTGTCTGTATCGTTTCCGGCGAGTGGCTTGAGAGACTGACTCGTCGTGACAAAAGTCGGTGATCGGAAAAGAGCCCAGATCCGAGAGAGGACAATCCCGACCGACAAGCGAGGCGAAGCGCCGCCAAGCGGCAAAATAGAGATGGTGCCCGAGGAGGGACTTGAACCCTCACGGTGCGTAAGCACCAACGGATTTTGAATCCGTCGCGTCTGCCAATTCCGCCACTCGGGCAATCGCTGGTTGGTTGAAATCTGAAAGCAGGATATTGTCGGTGGTGGGCAGAGGTTCCGGTCGGCCACGGAGTCTCGACTATGCGTTCATGTCCGCGTAGTGTTGATGGAAGCGGATGATCGCCTGGATGCCCTGCTGGAAGCGGTCGAGCCCAAACTTCTCATTGGGGGAGTGGATGGCGTCGGAATCGAGGCCGAAGCCCATGAGCACGCTGTCGAGGCCGAGCGTGTCCTGGAAGGTGGCCACGACGGGGATGGTGCCGCCGTTGCGGACGAACACCGGTTCGGTGCCGCGCACCTCGCCCATCGCCTGTTTGGCGGCCTGCATGGGCGGAATGGACGGGTCCACGAGGACCGGATCGCCCCCGTGTAGACGACGCATCGTGAACGACATGGTGTCGGGCACCTCCTGTTCGAGGTGGGCCTCCAGTTTGTCGTAGATGTCCGCCACCTGCTGGTCGGGCACGAGGCGCATCGACAGCTTGGCGTGCGCCCGGGAGGGGAGCACCGTCTTGGCGCCCTCGCCGGTGTAGCCGCCCCACAGGCCGTTTACGTCGAGGGTGGGCCGGGCCGAGAGGCATTCGAGCGTCGTGTAATCGCCCTCGGTGCGCACGTCGTCGATGTCGAGGGCGTCCATCCACGCCTCCTTGTCGAACGGAAGGTCGGCGTAGGTCTCTCGCTCCTCCGGCGTCAGGTCGATGACGTCGTCGTAGAAGCCGGGAATGGTGATGCGATGGTTCTCGTCGTGCAGGCCCGCAATGATGCGGCCCAGGGCGTTGGCGGGATTGTCCACCGCGCCGCCGTAGTTGCCGGAGTGCAGATCGCGGTTGGGGCCCTGCAGGGTGATTTCGGCGTAGGCGAGGCCGCGCAGGCCGTAGACGATGGAGGGCGTGTCCTCCGAAAACATGGCGGTATCCGAGATGAGCACCACGTCCGCGTCCAGCCGATCGGCGTGTTCTTCGATAAAGGGGCCGACGGCCATCGAGCCGGTCTCTTCCTCCCCCTCAATGACGTATTTGAGGTTGACGGGCGGCTCGCCCTCGCCCTGTAGGTACGACTCCGCGGCCTTCACGTGCATGAACATCTGGCCCTTGTCGTCACAGGCGCCGCGGGCGTACAGGGAGCCGTTTCGGCGCGTGGGCTCAAACGGATCGGTCTCCCATTCGTCGAGGGGATCGGGCGGCTGTACGTCGTAGTGCCCGTACACAATCACCGTGGGCTTGTCCGGGTCCGTGACGTGCTCGGCGTACACGATGGGGTGACCGTCGGTGGCGACGACGGTGCTTTCGTTCATCCCGATCTCGCTAAGGTGGTCGGCCAGCCAGTGGGCGGCCCGCTCCACGTCATCGGCGTAGGCCGAGTCGGTACTGACGGAGGGAATGCGGAGAAAGTCTTTGAGCTCGCCGACAAATTGATCGGAACGATCGTCGGCGTGAGTGAGCGCGGCGTCCATGCTCTGAAAAGGAGGTTGGAGTTGGGAGTGCAGGGCGAAATGTCGGTCGGTGCGGCGCACGGAACGCTCCGTCCATACTCGGTCCGGGCGTCCGGGCCGCACGAGGAGGCGGGTCGTGGAGACATCCCCTCTTTACAAACAGAAATCGGTGTCGGCGAAGGGGATCATACAAGCGAGCACTCCTCTTTTCAACCGATCGAGACGTGTGGTGAATACGTTCCGGTCGGGAGCCTCAGGCGGGGAGGCGTGCGTACAGAATCAGGCGGGGACTGTCCTCAGTGTGTGAGGATCCCTCGTAGTCGCCATAGGTGGTCACGAGGTCGAGTCCCACCCGTTCGTACATGGCTCGGAAGTCGTCGAGCGTAAAGAGGCGCACGCTCTCGCGGTACGTCTCGGTTTCGCCATCGGTGTCGATGGTGATCCGCTTGTTGATCCGACCCTCTTCGATCCAGCGACGCTGCTCGATCGTCACGCCGTCCACGGTGTGCGTGTCGCGGGGGCGGAGCGTATCGATGACCTGCGGGGCGTTGAGAAAGTCTTGAAGGAACCAGCCGCCGGGACGAAGCGCCGTCGTCATGGCCGAGAGGGCCCGTTCGTTCTCGGCGTCGTCCGCAAAGTAGCCGAACGTCGTGAAGAGGTTGACGACGCCGTCGGCACAATCCTGACAGACCGGGTCCCGCATGTCGCCCTGGACGAACGTTGCGTCGAGGCCCGACCGCGTTCGGGTCCGGGCCTCGTCGATGGCCTGTCCCGACAAGTCGACCCCCGTGACCCGGTAGCCGCGGCGGGCGAAAATGCGGGCGTGTCGCCCTCGCCCACAGCCGACGTCGACGACGTGCCCGTTGGGGGCGGGGTCGATCTCGTGCTCGACGAGGTCGACCAATCGTTCGGCGTCGGATTCGTCCCGATGGTCGTAGACGAGGTCGTAGGCGTCGCTACCGAACCACCCTTCGTACCAGGACATTGCGTCGTTGACGGGGGCGTGGGAGGAAGAGAACGAAGAACTACTCATCCTCCTCGGTCATCTCTTCGAACGGAGCGAGGGCCTCCTCGACCGGGCGAGCGTTGGGGTACCAACTGACAATCTTGCGAATGACGTCGTCCAGAAGGGCGTCCGGGCAGGACGCGCCAGACGTGAGGAGCACGTCGACCGGCGTATCGTCGGCCGGAAACCAGTTTTCGGTGGCGACTTCTTCTTTCCTTTGGACGTCGAAGTGGCGAATGGCCGACGGGGCGTCGAACTCGTCCGCGTCCCGGATGAAGTAGGTGGGCATGTGCTCCTCACAGAGCTCGACGAGGTGGCTCGTGTTCGAGGAATTGTACCCGCCGACGATGATGCCCACGTCCGCCCCGTCTTCGATGAGGGCTTTCGTCGCGTTTTGGTTTTCGTTGGTGGCGTAGCAGAGCGTGTCGCTCGTATCGGCGAAGTGCTCCTTCACGTTCGACTCGCCGTATCGCTCCATCATGGCCTCGCGCATGAGGTCCGCGATCGCCGCGGTCTCCTCCGCCAGCATGGTCGTCTGGTTCACGACGCCCAGCTTCCGCAAATCCGCTTCGGGATCGAATCCCTCCGAGTACTTGTCGTCGAAGTAGTCGTAGAAGAACTCGGCGTCCCTCTCCCCGCGGATGACCTTCGCCAGTTCCTCGGCCTCTTCCATGTCCCGCACGACGACGACCGGGCCCTCCTCCTTGGCGTGCGAGAACGTGGCCCGGGTTTCTTCGTGGTAGCGCTTGCCGTGTACGACGATCGAGTAGTCGTCGTCCCCGATCTGTGAACTCTTCCGCCACACCTTCTCGACGAACGGGCAGGTTGTGTCGTAGGCTTCCGTGTCGACCCCGATCTCGTCGAGTTTCTGTTCCACCTCCAGCGTCGTGCCGAAGGCCGGAATGATGACCACGTCGTCGGGCCTGAGCTCGTCGAAGGGGATGAGCTGTTCCCCGCTCGTGGTCCGCAGAAATTTGATGCCCCGTTCGCGCAGATCCTCGTTCACGTGCGGATTGTGGATCATCTCCGAGAGGAGGAAGATCCGTTGGTCGGGGTTGTCCTCCAACGCCTCGTAGGCAATCTCAATGGCCTGTTCGACGCCGAAGCAGAAGCCGAAGTGGCGCGCGATCTTGAAACGGACCGGTCCGAAGTCGATGACGGAGGGCGAAAGGTCCTTCTTTCGCGGATCAGTGGCCTGACGCGCGTCCTTGACCGTCGAAATGATTGGGCTTTTGTAAAAGGTCGGAACGTCGAACTGGCGCATGGAAGACGGAAGGCTGCCAAAAGAGCAGTGCATTCGGAAAAATACTACGAGAGGGGGGAGCGGAGGTTCAGTCCCTCTGCTGGCGTTGCCGGGGATCACGGGCGAGGATCGATGCCCTGCTGTGGGGCGGAAGTGGGAACGAGGGAGTGGGCCGGAAGGGGGTATCCAATCGGTGCCGGCTCGAAGGGGACATCGATTCCGGTGTCGTGCTCAAATCCGTCGTCCGTGGAGCCGACTCCTATCTTGCAAACGTGAGGCGTTTTGGACCGGCCCCGGCCGCGAACTATATTTGGTAACTGATGGTTACCCCACCAACTCGCTTCTAATCGGGCAACTCCTTTGGTCGGGAGCGGGGCGCTTCACTTCATCCATGACGCAAAGATACGAATGATTGACCTCATCAAATCCACGGCCGACGACGTCTATCCCGACGTCGTCGATCTCCGTCGCACGTTGCATCGCCATCCGGAGTTGTCGGGCGTAGAGCACGAGACGGCCCGCCGCGTGGCGGACCGATTGGAAGATCTTGGGCTTGACGTGCGGACCGGCATTCACGAAACCGGGGTCCTCGCGACGCTCAACGGCAGCAAGTCCGGCCCGACGCTCTTGCTTCGGGGAGACATGGACGCCCTGCCCATCGAAGAAGAAACCGGCCTCGATTTTGCCTCGGAGAATGAGGGTGTGATGCATGCCTGTGGGCACGACGTACACACGTCGTCCCTGCTCGGGGCGGCGATGATTCTCGCGCGGCACCGGGAGGCGGTCCACGGTCAGGTGCGCTTCTGCTTCCAGCCCCACGAGGAGCGGCTGCCGGGGGGAGCGAGGTTCATGATCGAGGAGGGCGTGCTGGACGCCACCGACGGCTCTTCGGGCGTGGAGGCGGTCCTTGGTCAACATGTAAAGCCCGGGCTTCCGGCCGGAAGCATTGGGGTCCGGCCGGGCGATTTTATGGCCTCCAGTGACGAGGTGTACGTGACGGTCCACGGGGAGGGGGGGCACTCCGCGAAGCCGCACGAACTGAGCGCGGATGCGACGTACGTGGCCAGTCAGATCCTGAGTGCCCTGCAGTCGATCATCAGTCGACAGTGCCCGCCGGACGTTCCGTCAATTTTGACCATTGGGCGTCTCATTGCGGACGGAGCCGCGAACGTGATCCCTTCCACGGCCCGCCTGGAAGGCACCTTCCGCGCGATGGATGAGGACTGGCGCTTCCGGGCACACGACCTCATCGAGCGCGTCGCGACCCACACGGCAGAGGCCCACGGCGCCACCGCCGAGGTAGACGTGAAGGTTGGATACCCGGCCCTCCGCAACGACGAAACCGTCACTTCGATCGTCAAGGACGCGGCCCTCGATTACGTAGGCCCCGACCGCACCGTCGACGCCGACTACTGGTTCGCCGGGGAGGACTTTGCGTACTTTCTGCAGGAGCGGCCCGGGACCTTCTATCAGTTGGGGGCGGGGACCGACCGCGGACTCCATACCCCAGAGTTTGCGGTCGACGAGGAGGCGCTCCGCACCGGGGCTGGTTTCATGGCGTACCTGGCCTGGCGGTACGGGGCCGATCAGAAATAGAGCCCCCGGGGATTTTTCGGTGAGTAGTGAGTCAGTGTCTCACGGCGGATATGGACGGGGGCTGAGAATCCCTCACTTCCAAACAGATCCACCCAGGAGACGAGACGGCGCCTATGCCGAGCACGCGTTCATCCACGTGGAGAAGACGCTGGATCGATGTGCTCTGCTGGCGCTTTTGTTGCCGGCACCGCCCCCTTCGGATCATCCCCGAGAGAATACAAACGATCAATATTCGACGCGGTCGTCGTAGTTACGCCACGCCTCGAAGGGGCGGTGGGCCTCCTCCTTGAGTCGCTGTTCCATTGGGATGCGTCGTTCATCCGGCGCCTTGTCGATTTCCTGATAGATGTGCTCGTCGTCGAAGCCAGCCTCCGTGGCGTCGGTGTGGGTCGCGGCGTAGACCACGCGGTCCAGCCCCGCCCAGTAGATGGCACCCAAACACATCGGGCAGGGTTCACAGGTGGAGTACAGCGTACAACCATTTAATTCAAAGTCCCCCCGTTCCTTGCAGGCGGCGCGAATGGCCGTAATCTCGGCGTGGGCGGTGGGGTCCTGGACGGTGGTGACTCGGTTTGTGCCTTCGGCCAGGACCGATTCGTCCTCTACGACCAGGGCCGCGAAGGGACCGCCGAGGCCGGACTCTACATTCTCGACGGCAAGCTCGATCGCTTCTTGTAGGAATGAAGCGTCCTCGGGGGCGGACATGGAAACACGGGGCAACGTGCGAGGTCTGGTGCGCCCCCTCCCAAAGGCTCAGTCCCTACGACGTTCCCGGGTAGTCCGGTACGGCATCCGCGGAGAACGGGGATTGATCGAAGGGGGGGCGCGGCCCCTGAGCAAGCATTTCCGCGCACCTATCAGGTACGTTCAATACACGAAGGGGAGTGCCACTTTTCGATCGAAACGACGGCTTGCACCCGGAACATGAAAGCGTTTTCTTTTGGCGCACGTTGAATCGTCTTCTGATGACTACGCCGCTCTCATGGAATTGACGTCCACCTTCTCGATCGCCGAGCGTGCTGAGCCCCTGGAGCAGAGTGACATTCGGGCCGTGACCCAGCAGGTTGAGGCGGTTGGGGGCATCAATCTGGGACAGGGCATCTGCGACCTCCCCACCCCACAGCCCATCCGACGACGGGCACAGCAGGCCATCGCCGACGACCATTCCATCTATTCCCACTACGCGGGGATCGAGCCGTTGCGCCGAGGCATCGTCGAAAAAGAACAAACGTACAACGATGTCCCTGTCTCCGCGCCCGACGAAGTGGTGGTGGGCGTCGGTTCTACGGGGTGTTTTGTGTCCGCGGCCTTCACCTTGTTGGAGGAGGGGGATGAGGTGATTCTCTTTGAGCCCTTCTACGGATATCACCGGAATATTCTGGAGCTTACGGGGGCGACCATCCGGTACGTCCCCCTCGGAGGACCCGATTCGACATTCGACCGGGCGACGGTGGAGGCGGCCGTGACGGACGACACCAAGGCGGTCGTCGTCAACACCCCGGCCAACCCGAGCGGCAAGGTTTGGACACGGGACGAGTTGTCTCGTTTGCTCGGCCTGATGCAGGACCACGACCTCGTGGCCGTTACCGACGAGATTTACGAGTACATGCTCTACGATGGCGCCGAGCACGTCTCGTTGGCGAGCCTGCCGGGGGCCTACGAGCGGACGATTACCCTCTCGGGCTTTTCGAAGGCCTACAACGTGACCGGGTGGCGATTGGGGTACGCCGTGGCGCCCGCCCCGATCGCCGACAAAATGGGCCTCATGAACGACTTGCTCTATATCTGTGCGCCCCGCCCCCTCCAGCACGCCGCCCTCGCGGCCTTCGAGGACCTTAGCGACGATTACGTGCCGAACCTACGAGACGACTACGCGGCGCGCCGTCGTCTCCTCTGCGAGACCCTGGAAGACATCGGCTTTGAGGTCCCGTGGCCCGACGGTGCCTACTACACCTTGGCGAATTTCGACGCCCTCGCTGAGACGCGTACGGGGTTCGGGGACGACAAAGAGGCGATGAAGACGCTGGTTCGCGAAGCGAAGGTGGCGAGCGTCTCGGGGCGTTCCTTCTATGAGGATCCGGCCGACGGGCGGTCCCAGCTCCGATTTTGTTTTGCGAAGGAACTGCCGGTTTTGGAACAAGCCTGCGAGCAGCTTCGAGAGGCGTTCGGGTAGAGATCAGATCCCGGGGAACCGAGCCTACAGGCCTGCAACACGGCGGATTGTGGACTTTGAGAGCACGTGACGCGGGTCCTCGTCCAACAACTGGCGGGCGCGCCGGAGGTCGCTGGGGGTGTTGCAGTGGAGGCGGAGATCTGGTTCCTTCGGGAGGCGGAGGCCCTCGACTCGTTCTCGTTGGGCGAGGTGATGGATGAAGGCGCCGAGGGTATCTGGGTCTTCCCCGGCGTCGAGGTACGAGGCGACCGTGGTGAGCGCCTCGGGCGTGAGGAGGTGGAAGGACGGACAGATGCGCCGGGAAGCCGTTTGGTCGGGATCCTCCACGAGGCCCGCCACCCGCCGACCATTGAGCTGGAGAACGCTGCTGTGACGGCGTCGCTCGGCATCCGGCTCGTAGAGGGCGAGCACGCGGGATGTCTCGCCGTCGAAGGTGTTGAGGAGGGGAGAGAGGGGAAAGCGGTAGAGGCTGTCGCCCCCGCTCACCAGCGCCCCGTCGGATGGGAGGGACGTCTCCCTGAGCAGAAACCGGAGGTCGCCCACGGCCCCGAGCTGGTCGTCGGTTGTGGTGACGCCATCGTCGTGCACCGCGAGGGATACGTTTGCGTCGTTCAGCGCGTCCCGCCAAGAGGCGGCCCAGGTCCGGAAGGAGGGAGCGTCCCGGTGGTTGGCCGCGACGTGGATGGCGTCGAGGGCCGTCCAGTCCCGCAACGCCTGCACGAGGAAATCCAGGATCGGAGCGCCCGCGACGGGCAACAGAGACTTCGGCGTGTCCTCGGTCAGGGGCTGCATTCGGGTCCCGAAGCCCGCACACAGGAGGTAAGCGACCATGTTGACGGGGGCGATGACCGGAGGAGAGACGAGAGGTAGGGGAGAAAGGACTACGCCTCCTCCGACGCCCCCGTTAGGGCCGCAACGACATCGTCGTGGACGGGGCCGTTCGTGGCCACGACGCCGGTGTTTTCTTTTAGCAGGGGGCCGTGGGTGAAGTCGAGGGGGCGACCGTACATATCGGTCACTGTGCCCCCGGCGGCGGTGACGGCGAGGGCGCCGGCGGCATGATCCCAGATGCGCTCCGTGTAATCGGTGCCGGGGCGGGGAAGGCGCAGGTAGATCTCGGCGTTGCCCTTCGCGACAATCGCGTACTTGGCCTGGCTGTCAATTCGCACCGGATCGGCCGTGATGCCCAGGCGCTCGGCGGCCGCGGCGGCCAAGCCCCGCGAGCTGTGAGCGGAAACGAAGGACTCGGTGAATCGACCCTCGGCCGGGTCGGTGGTGTCGCTGGTGTGAATCGGCGAGGGGGGAGCGTCGCCCGATAGAGGGCGCTGGACGGTGCCGTCGCCCTGCACGGCCAGGAACGCTTGTCCTCGTGTCTCCGGGTGGTCGGCGTCGAGCGAGTCGGGCAGGTAGGGGCAGCAGAGAGCCGCGACCTTCGGCGTCCCGTCCACGATTAAGGCGAGAGCGATGGCGTATTGATCGCCCCGCACGAACCCCTTTGTGCCGTCGATCGGATCCAGCGTCCAGAACCGATCACTGTACTCGCGGGCGGTGCCGTGGTCGATCCAGGTGTAGATGCCCTCCGCCTGGACGTTGGGGTAGTGATCGCGCACGTGTTCAATCACTCGATTCCGCACGTCGATGTTGTCCGGATTCCGCAGGACCGAGGAGTCTTCCTCCGCGATGACCGGATCTTGCGGGAATACCTCCATCAGGGCACGGCAAATTAGGGCCTGGCTGCCGAAGTCGGCAACGGTAACCGGGGTCTGGTCGTCCTTCTCCAGGATCTCACCCATCCGATCCCGCACGGACTCAGTGAGTTGAGCGGCGGCCTGGACGGCGTCGAAAGCGACACTGCGCTCTTCTTCGTAGGCGTTGGACATGAGAGAGAGTTGGATCGTCGGTGAACGGATGAACGTCTCACCCTACGACCCACGCTTTCGCCTGTTCTGTCGATATGATTAGAACGAGGAGGCGTCCGTTAGGAGCGTCTCGTAGGGGGGAAGGTCGTCGAGAAAGTCGTACGTGCCGGCGTCGGTATCGATGAGGCAGGCGTAATGGGCCTGCCCGTTGGTGACGACGAGGAATGGGGCGTCGAGGACCAGATTATACCGCGCCCCCTGATCGAAGGTGTCCTGGTTGATCGAAACGTCCGGGGCCTTGCACTCGACGAGCAGGAGCGGATCACCGTGACGGTCGTACACCACGATGTCGGCCCGCCAGGGTTGGCCCTGGAACTTGAAGGACGCCTCGGTCGCGACCAGTCCGGCGGGGGCATCCAGTTCCTGGATGAGATACTGCACGAAGTGTTGGCGCACCCACTCCTCCGGGGTCAGTCGAACGTAGCTCTGCCGCAGCGGGTCGTAGATCTGCCGTTTTCCCTCCCGATCGGTGGTCCGAAACTCGTACGACGGGAGGTTGAGGGCCTGCATCTGCTGCGTGTGGGGAGTGGGGAGGAGCGTTTTTCCTTGGAGACGCGGCCTCCAGACGCACGTCCTTCCAGAGATATGAACGGCTGCCAGAATCCGAGGGAAACAAGCCGGGGGATGGCTACGGCGACAATTTTCTCTCGCCAGGTGCGACCAACCGAGCCCGTTGAAACCAATCCCCGTCGAGAAGCTCCGCGTCTGGATCTTCAAGTACGGCACGCTCAATGCCAGCGTCCGTCAAGATGTCAGAGTCTGTTTGGCGGACGTTCTGTGGCCTGCGACTTCGTGGATCTCGCGCAAAAAGCCTTCTGCACTTGCCCGGTAGTTCACCAGGGGCATGACCTCGCTCTCGCTCGGCCCCCACTACAGGGCCCGTTTGGACACCTTTTTTGCGGCTTCGACCACTGTGTCTCGGCTGCACATCAATCCACCAAACAGACTCTGAAAGGCTGGAAGGTTGAAGGTGGAACGTTGAGGGATAGGGACGGGGGGAACGCGATGGAAGGAGGCAATATTCACAGAGGGGACATCCACACCTCCAACCATCCACCCGTCCATCCGTCATTCCTCCTTCGCCCAGGGGATGTGGTCGCGGTCCTTGTTGCGGCGGCACCGCTGGCTACAGTACTTCACGTTCTCCCAGTCATCTTCCCATTTCTTTCGCCAC
>PXTG01000047.1 GCA_003023365.1 Bacteroidetes bacterium QH_7_62_13
CCCTCAATTCGAAGATGCCCAACGACAACCCGAGGCCCGCGCTCCGCGTAGAGCCGCACCGCCGGGGTGGTACTCGTCGTGTCGAGGACGACCGAATCGACCTGGGCGTAATAGTATCCGTCTTCCTGCAATCGGTCGAGCAGCACCTGCCCGACGTGACGAACGCTGTCAAGGGGGGCAGCCGGAGGCTCCCCCGGCCAGTCCGCCCGCTCCCCATCAAGGATAAGGTGCCAGTCGGGAGTGGATCCCACCGGCGAGGGCGCTTCCCGGGACTGTGCGCATGCGGTCCCGATCCCGAGGAGGCCGCTCGTGGCAAGCAACATCGCCCACATGGTTATGTATAGGGGACCGTTCTCTTCGATCATCGCGAATCTGCCTCCTGCCTGCATGTCACAGCGTTGGGTTCCGCTCGGTATGCTCGTAGCCGCTCTTCTTTTGTCCGGAGGTACAGAACGCGCACCGCGTTCGTCCGCTTTTAACCTCGGGGTGGCACCAGGAGTTGCAGCCCTCACAGCCCCACCGGACACCCTTCGTTCGTCGGCCACAACCGTTTCGCGCTACGTCCTGCTTGAAGCGCCGGCCCTCAGTGGCGTCGCGGGCCGGTCCTTCGCCTGGATTCCGGAGGGGACCAATCCCGGCACCCACGACGTCCGCTTCCGCGCCCAGCATCCCAACGCCGAGCCCGATACGCTCGTGCTTCGGATCGAGCTAACATCGTAGCCTCCTCCTGTGGCTCATTTCTTTATTTTCGAAGTTCGAGGCGGGTCGCGTCGTTAACTTGTGTAGTCAGAAGCCTGCGTACACCGCCCCCTTCGCCGCACGTATCCCTGGAAGCGGAGGGAATGTGCACTGCGCCGGGCGGTGTAGCCCCCAAATCGACATCCACGATCCTCTAGCGTCACGACCTCCTACGTACTGTGTCCCTCGAAGACGAAACGCCCACCGAGACTCAATTCCGTGCATTCCGCACAGATCTGCTCGACTGGTACGACGAGAACAAACGCTCGATGCCCTGGCGCGACATCGATGACCCTTACAGGATCTGGGTCGCGGAAATCATGCTGCAGCAGACCCGAGTCGACACAGTGCGCGACTATTACCCGCGGTTCCTGGAGGCCTTCCCAACCGTCGAGGCCCTCGCGGCGGCCGAGCGTGATGAGGTGCTGAAGCACTGGGAGGGCCTCGGGTTTTACGCCCGGGCCCGCCACCTCCACGAGGCGGCCCAGCACGTGGTCGATGACCACCAGGGGACGGTCCCGGACACGATGGAGGCCATCCGGGACCTGAAAGGAATTGGTCCCTACACCGCCGCCGCGGTACTGTCCATCGCCCATCAGTAGCCCCACGCCGTCCTCGACGGCAACGTGAAACGGGTCCTCACGCGGGTGTTTGCCGTCGACGAGGACGCCACGTCGTCCGCCACCGAGCGCGAACTGCGCCGCCTCGCCAACGACCTGCTCGACCCGGACCGGCCCGGTGACTTCAATCAGGCGATGATGGAACTTGGCGCGCTCGTATGTACGCCGAACACCCCGCACTGCGACCGTTGCGCCCTGCAAGCCGTGTGCCGCGCGCACGCGACCGGAACCGAAGAAGAGTACCCCGTGACGCCCGAATCGGACCCGATTCCCCATCACGACATCGCCGTCGGTCTCGTGTTCAGCGACGACGGCGACGAGGTTCTCATCCAGCGGCGGCCGGACGAGGGCCTGCTCGGGGGGCTCTGGGAGTTTCCGGGGGGCAAGCAGGAGGACGAGGAATCAATGGAAGCGGCCTGCCGGCGGGAAGTGAGGGAAGAACTCGGCATCGAGGTAACGGTCGAGGATCCCTTCTACACCCTGTCCCACGCCTATTCGCACTTCAAGATTACCCTCCACGCATTTCGATGCCGCGTCGCCCACGGCACCCCCGAGGCACGCGAGGGACAACCCTTCCAGTGGATCGGGCTCGACGAACTCGATGACTACGCGTTTCCCCGCGCCAATCGGCGCCTCATCGAAGAACTGGAGCGGCGTCAGACAGAACCCTCCCTATTCGACACCCCCTCCGGCGACGATCCAGCCTGAGGGTCCGCGCGTCCCGGGCGCCCACCGCTGCCGGGCGTACCTCCCGTGCTCGCCGTCCCTCCTCCGCCTGACTCCTCCGGCCCAAAGAGGCTTGACCCGATCGCCCCGCCAATCGCGCCGAAGATGCCGTAGAGGACGACGTTTAACGCCAGTCCGAACAGAAACATCATCGCCCCGCCGCCTCCGTCCTGCTGCATCTGTTCCATCATCTGGGCCATGTCCTGCTGGCCTTCCATCCCCTTCATCATGCCCTCCATCATGCCCTGCGAGATCGATTGGGAGTCAAGGCCGATAGGTCGTAGCATCCGGTCCAGGACCGAGCCGATGACGGCCCCGCCTGCCCCGGCCAACGCCCCCAGTACGGCCCCGTCCCCCGCCTCAACAGCGGCCCCTGTTCGACTTGAAAATTGCTGAACCGCAACCACGCCCCCGATGATGACTCCCAGACAACAGAGCGTGTTGATGAAGTTGAAGTATGATGTACTCAACACACCAGTGACGACCGCACCGATCAGAATCGACTGTTGACGAGGTGTCATAGAACGTGACAATCAGTGAGAGTTGCGTGTACGCAGTTGTCCGTCATCCGCCACGGTGCGAATGTAGTGAAGAGTCACCTGAAGCGAAACCCGTGCTGCCCACTCCGGTGGATGTTGTCGGCTCATTCCTCGATCCTACCCCACAGCAGCCGATCCGCCACAAAACTGGCCGCCACAACCCCAAACAGCAAGCCCGTGAGGGCCCGGCTGATCGGTCCGTTGTTCCAGAGGCCCAGGACGGTCCCAATCCAGTCGACCGCCATCGGCACCAGGCTCCCCAGCAATACGAAACGGTCGCGCGCGCCCAGCCGGACCCAGAGCCGATGCGCCCCACCCACCGTCGCGACCCCGACGACGAGCCCCAGGTAGATCCCGACGCATCGGTCGCAGATCGCAATCTGGCCCCCATAAAGGATTGGCGAACGGGACGGGAGTTGGTGGCAGAGCGGCGAGAAGCCGTGCATGATAGCGGCCCGCCAGGTTGGGGACAACAAGGGGGGCGAAAGAGCCACCAACAGCACGGTGGTCGTGGCCGCCAGCAAACCGACCCAGTTCAGACGGCGGTTGCGACGGAACGCAGGCAAAGACACAGCCAGTGGATCAGGTCGTGTTGATTGGGACCGGTTCTCCCTACACACTTCCAGGTCCAGCGGAAGTTCTCGGGACGAGGCAGTCCCGTCGTCGCTAAGAGATCTTCACCGACAATCGGTGCCCGACCGGAAACACAGAGGGCAACCCCATGTAGACTACAGTGGAGTTGTTATCACTCACCATCGGCGAGTGATAACAATAACGAATCCGCACATCATTCAAAAGTTATCACCCACGAATTATGACGAGCATTAAACCTCTCGGCGACCGCGTCGTCGTCCAGCCGAAACCGGCCGAAGACAAGACCGAAAGCGGTCTCTACATCCCGGATTCGGCGAAGGAGAAGCCGCAGAGGGGAACCGTGAAATCCGTCGGACCCGGCCGTGTAGAGGACGGCACCCAGATCGACATGACTGTCGAAGAGGGGCAGGAAGTCCTTTACGGCAAGTACGCCGGGACCGAAGTCACGCTCGATGGGGACGAGTACCTCATCATGCGTGAGAGCGACATCTTCGGCATTATTGAAGAGTAACGCTCCTCCGCGACGACTGCGGTTGCGCACCCACGCACCGAGCGATACAAGAAACGAACCAACCTACAAGACTACACCATGGCCAAACAGATTAAGTTTGACACCGATGCACGGAACGCCCTCCAGGAGGGAGTCGACCAGATGGCGCGTGCCGTGAAGGTGACCCTCGGCCCGAAGGGCCGAAACGTCTTGCTGGAGAAGTCCTTCGGCGCGCCCACAATTACAAAAGACGGAGTAACTGTCGCTAAGGAGATTGAGCTTGAGAAGCGCCTGCCGAACATTGGCGCTCAGGTACTGAAAGAAGCCGCGTCGAAGACCAACGACGACGCCGGTGACGGAACCACCACCGCGACGGTACTGGCACAGTCCATCATCAACGCCGGCCTGAAGAGCGTCACGTCCGGTGCAAACCCGATGGATGTCAAGCGCGGCATTACCACTGCGGCCGAGCACGTGGTCAGCCACCTCCGCGAGCAGAGCGACCCGGTGGAGGGCAAGAACCGCATCCAGCAGGTTGCCACAATTTCGGCCAACAACGACGACGCCGTGGGCGAACTCATCGCCGACGCCTTTGAGAAGGTTGGCCAGGACGGCGTAATCACCGTTGAAGAGGCGCGCGGCATCGAGACGCACCTCGACGTGGTTGAGGGCATGCAGTTCGACCGCGGCTACCAGTCGCCCTACTTTGTGACCGACTCCGAGGAGATGGAGGCGGTGCTTGAAGACGCCTACATCCTCATTTACGACGACGAGATCGGCAACATGCAGGACCTCCTGCCGATCCTTGAGAAGGTCAGCCAGACGAACGACCCGCTGCTGATCATCGCCGAGGACGTGGAGGGCGAGGCCCTTGCCACGCTCGTGGTCAACAAGATGCGTGGTACGCTGAAGGTGGCCGCCGTGAAGGCGCCCGGCTTCGGTGACCGCCGACAGTCGATGCTCGAAGACATCGCCGTGCTCACCGGCGGTACGGTCATTAGTGAGGAGAAGGGCTACCGCCTCGAGAACGCCACGCTCGACTACCTCGGGCAGGCCAACCGCGTCACCATCACGCAGGACGACACCACGATCGTTGGCGGTGCCGGCGATCAGGAGGAAATCAACGCCCGGGTCAACCAGATCCGGCAGCAGATCAGCAACTCCACCTCCGACTACGACCAGGAGAAGCTGCAGGAGCGCCTGGCGAAGCTCGCTGGTGGCGTCGCTGTGCTGAACGTGGGCGCCGCAACCGAGCCCGAGATGAAGGCTCAGAAGGCGCTCGTCGAAGACGCCCTCAGCGCGACCCGCGCGGCCGTCGACGAAGGCGTGCTGCCTGGTGGCGGTGTGGCCTACCTCCGCGCCCTTGAATCCCTCAACGACGTTGAGGTCGAGAACGATGACCAGGAGATTGGTGTCGGCATCGTGCGCGAGGCGCTCGAAGCGCCGCTGCGCCAGATCGCCGAAAACACCGGCCACGAAGGCTCCATCGTTGTCCAGAAGGTGAAGGACAGCGAGGACGACTTCGGCTTCAACGCTCGCATCGAGGAGTACGGCAACCTTCTCGACCAGGGCGTGCTCGACCCGACGAAGGTCACGCGCTCCGCGCTGGAGAACGCAGCCTCCGTTGGTGGCATGCTCCTGACCACCGAAGCAGTCATCGCCGACCTCGAAGACGAGGACGACGATGACGGCGGTGGCGGCGGCGCTGCTGGCGGTGCCGGCGGTGGCATGCCGGCCGGCGCTGGCGGCATGGGCGGCATGGGCGGCATGGGTGGCATGATGTAACGCCATCCGGTCGCGCGTTTCGCGCCGCCACGGCGCGCTACGCCCCAACAGGATTAGCCGCCCTTTCCCGGCCTACCGGGAAGGGGCGGCTTTTCCATTTTGTCCCCTGCCTCCGAGGAATCCCCTTCTCCACAAAGGCACCCGTGCTTCCTGCCGGTGGGCCGTTGTTCCCCCGTTGAGCCACGCCGCCACGGCGTCGGTCCGGGCCTACCTCTCCGGGAGCGCGGTCATAGCTTTCCCCCCTCTGCCCGCCTCCTATCCTCCGCGAAAGGACGGATCCGCCCCTGTGCCCGCAGCAGACGATACAGCCCCTCGCGGGCAGCCGGGGCCTCGTCGGACAGCCGGGACGGGCCTCCGAAGTGGAGGCGGCCCCATCGTCGGAAGACAGCGGGTCGATGGGACCCATCAATCCATGAAATGTCCGCGGAAGCCTCCTGTTGGTCCGTTCTCCCTCTGGGAATAGAACGAGACGCTTGCCCCCACCTCTTACCGCACGACGGTGAGCTTGCGGGTTACGGCCTGCCCG
>PXTG01000048.1 GCA_003023365.1 Bacteroidetes bacterium QH_7_62_13
AGCCGAGACACAGTGGTCGACGCTGCAAAATGGCGCTCAAATGAGTCCCTGTAGCGGAGCTACCGGGCGAATGCAGAAGTCATTTTGCACGAGATCCACGAAGTCGCAGGTCACAGAACGTCCGCCAAACAACTTCTAAGTCCCCAATCACAATTTCCACGACGCTCTCACTCCTCTTCCCGGAACGAAACGCGGGGACCGTAAGGGACCATTCCCACTTCTCTTCGCGGGATGCCAGTAGCTCGATGCGGGTGCATTCTCGACTGCGGGGCTCTCGACCGCTCCCGTCCCGGGCCACGAAAGCTTTCTATTTAGTTTTAATGACAAGGCGTCTCATTTTTCGGACGCGTGGTTGTGCCGCCGACCGCCGAAATCAATCCTGAGGCAGGCACGGATGCATTCCGTACGTAGTGAACGGAGCGGCGTAGTTTTTGCGAAATACATTTCCTGAGACTTGCATCGACGGATTTCCGAAGTGGTGTCCCGTCCGCAGCACCGTACCCGCACAGCGGCACGCCCTTCCTTTCCGCATCCGCCCCAGAGCGGTGCACCGTTATTTGCCATTGACCGAGGCCCGACCCTATGAGCGAGCCGACCCTAATGAACCCCAACCCCGACCGGTCCGATTCTGCGTCGCCCCGGAACTCGACCCCTACGACGCCGAACCGGTTGAATCTCGCGAACATTCGGGTGGTGGACGTCGAGGGGGCAAACGGGTCGGTGGAGCGGTTCGACTGCTACGCGTCGGGCGGAACGGAGAAGCTATTTCGGATCGACGGGGAAACGGTCCAGGTCCGTGTGCTGGAGTGGGCTCGTTCCCGAGACATGGACGCGGAACCGAAGGTTCAATGGACAGACACCGGCCTTTCGGCTGGGGATGTGGACCAGATTCGCGTTTTCGGCTGGCCAAAAGGCGAACGAATTCAGACCTACAAAGATATTGGTGAATAGCGAGGAACCGGACGGCCGGGATTGAGCGCAGAACGTTCCGGTTTACGGGGTGCACTCTTGCCCCCCCGCCGTCGTCCAGCGCCATGGGCCGCCCCCCAACCTTTTTGGTCGTCTGGAGTCGAATCGACACCCCGTGCCCGACGCAGCTCGTGTCTATCTGGGGGCGGGGCTCGTCTTTCGAGGCCCCGTGCTCCTTCTTACGGACGTAGGTCTGTAGCAATTCGCCGACGGAGCCGCGCCGTCCCTCTCCATCTCGGGCCCAGCCACACACGTGATGGCGGCCTAGGTCCGGAGTGGTGGTAACGACGCACCGGCGGGCACGAAGGTGAGCGCGAGCCCATTGTTGCAGTAGCGCAATCCCGTCGGCTCCGGTCCGTCTCCGAAGACGTGACCCTGATGCCCGCCGCACCGCTTACAGTGGTACTCGGTGCGTACGGTGGCGAGCTTTGTGTCTTTCTTCGTGTCGACTCGCCCCTCCAACGGCGCCCAAAAGCTCGGCCAGCCTGTGCCACTGTCGTACTTGGTTTTCGAAGAAAAAAGCGGCAGGCGGCAGGCAGCGCAGATGTACGTCCCGGTGCGCTTTTCTTCGAGCAGGGGGCTGGAGCCCCGAGGTTCGGTCCCTTCCTCGAATAGAATCTGGAAAACATCCGCCGCGAGGATGGATCGCCACTCCTCCGTCGACTTGTCGATCGGCGGAATCTCGGCACGCGGGTCATGCACATCAAGGGTGTCGGACACGGCCCCATCTGAACGAGGGCGTGATTGACTCCGGCTACAGGCGGCCAGGGCCATCGGGGCGGCCGTGGCGCAGGCCAGACCTTTTAGAAAAGAAGCACGGTCCATCATAAGAGCTACCGACTATCTCGGGAGATCTCGTTGGGAGGTACGTATCCTTTAGTGGCTGAGGGGCTCTTCGCGTTTCACTCAAGATGCGACGACATTGATGAGCCGGATGGAACCGAATTGAAGACCCCTCCTCTCCGTAGACCGCGGAAGAGATCTCTGTCCTCCAAGAATGGACCAAAATAGAAAAAGCCCTCCCGACGATTTCGGGACGGCTGACTTTTTTCCTTATCACCTGGATCCACCAATATAACAAAATACGCCCCCGGGACTGGATAAATAGAGGGTGACAATCAAGTAACAGGTACAGAATCCTGGTCCTCCGAAGCACAATGACACGGGGCACAATGACACGGGGACGCGTTACGGACGATCGCCCCGTGACGGCCGCTCAGTAGTCGTATCTAGGGAGGGAAGTTGGGCTTCGATCTCTGCACGGCGCGGTTCCAGCTCAGGGGGGAGCGTGACCTTTCCGGTCGTCGCTTCCTCCACGGGGAAGGGCGTGCCGGTGTCCGTGGCAATCTCGATAAGGATGCCTCCCGGCTCTCGGGTATACACCGACTCAAAATAATGCCGGTCGATCACGGGTGAGGGATTGAGCCCGGCCCGGTTGATTCGTTCCCGCCATTGTCGAATGGTATGTTCGTTTGGGGTACGGAGGGCGACGTGGTGCACACCGCCTCGTCCGAGCCAGCCGGGGTCGGTGTCGGGCCGTTCGATGACATGCACCTCGGTGGCCACCCCGCCCGGCCCCGTCTCAAATACGAGGGCGTCGCCGTCCGGCCGAGAGACCGGTTCGAGCCTCTCCTCTTCGGCTTCTCTCGTCTCGACCGCATATCTCCGCACCTTGCGGAACCCGAAGACGTTCGTCAGGGCCTCGTGGGTAGGATCCAAATCTCCAACCGTGAGCTCCACAGGTCCCAATCCACGAACAGCCATCTCAGCCGGCACCGGCCCGTCCGTCCAGGGCGTTGTGTCCGGCACACGATCCGTGTCGCCGCCGTCATCAACGAGGTGGATCGTCTGGCCCTCTCCGTCGAATAGAGTCAGGGCCCGGCGGCCCGCACGGGTGTGGATCGGGGTGCGGCGCACGTCGTGCGCGTCGAGACGGTGAGCCCACTGGTTCAGGACATCGCTCCCGGAGACGCGCAGGGAGGTACCGGTGATGAGCCCCACCCCCGGCCGTTGCTCTCGGGCCCGCGGAACGTCGAAAAAGGTAAGGTCGGTCCCGGGGCTGCCCGTCTCGTCGCCATAAAAGAGGTGGTAGGAGGAGGGATCGTCTTGATTCACCGTCTTCGTGACCAGACGCAACCCGAGCACGTGGGTGTAGAACTGGAGATTAGACGCGGCGTGCCCGGTGATCGCCGAGACATGGTGGATGCCACGGAGGGACTCGTCGTCGGTCATGACTGGGAGCGACCAAACACAGGAAGAACGAACACAGGACCGAGACGCCGGGGGCTAGACGAGTTGGACGGACACCAGGGGACCCTTTTGTGCCCCATCTGCCGGGCAGAGACGAGAAAAAGCCCGGGCGAAGAGAAGAAGCGACTCGCTCTACGCTGGAGGGGGCGCTATTTTTTTGCAACCAGCACACTTATCAGTATAACAAAACACACACCGGGACATGCTTAAACTGAATAGGACGATATCGTAACGAAAGGCACTGCGCGAATGACAGCGGTGCTGCCCAGTACGCTGCTCGCTGGGGGCCGCAGGTCCGTTTGCCGTTACCCGTCCGTCCTGCTATTTTCACCGGTCCACAGAATACTCACACATGCCTGTGCCTCCATGTCCGACCAATCGTCCCTCTCCGTTGGCCAGGCTCTCGGTCGGTGGTTGCTTCACATGGTCCTCTTCTTTCTCGCCGGAGGGCTCGCGGCGGGCGTGTCGGCTCTGGCGTACGAGTCGATTGCGCAAGCCCAGAATCCAACGGGCCTGTATGGCGTCATCTTCGCCGCGGGTGGCTTCATCGCGTACCGCCTCACCGAACGTGTACTCGACGCCGATTAGGAGACGGAGCCGTTCGTGGGCAGCGACTGGTCACAGGCAAACCGAACAGTGAAGCAGGTGCCCGCGCCGGGCTCAGTGTCTACCTCGATTTCTCCGTTCATGCCTTCAACCAGCCGCTTGGTGATGGCCAGGCCCAGCCCAATCCCGTCGTCGCGCCCCTCTTCGCTGGGGGCCTGAACGAAGGGTTCGAAGAGATTGGGCAAGACATCCTCTTCAATTCCCTCCCCCGTATCGTCCACCTCCAGCCTGGCCCACTTCTCTCCGGACTGAAGCCGGACCTCTACCTCTCCTCCTTCCGGCGTGTACTTGATCGCATTGCTCACCAGATTATCTAGGATGCGGCCCGTCGCCCCGGGATCGAGCCAGGCAGGCAGCTCGTCCGGCGCCGCCATCCGGAGCGACAGGTCTTTGTCCTCGGCCTGGGGTTGCAGTAGCTTCACGGTTCGCTCCACCTCGGCGGCGAGGTCGACTTGCTCAGGCTCAAACTCGACGGAGCCCACCTCCAGCTTTGAAAGGCGAAGCACCGAGTTGAGCACATCCTTGAGGCGGGCGCTGCTCTCCCGAATGAGCTGCGCAAAGTGAACGAAGTCGCCCTCCACCTCCTCCTCCAGGACCTCCGCAAATCCGATGACACTTGTGAGCGGCGTACGAATCTCGTGGCTCATGTTCGCGAGGAACGTACTCTTGAGCCGGTTCGCCTGCTCGGCCTCCGCCCGGGCCCGTTCGGCCTCCTGACGGGCCGCCTCCGCTGTGTCCCGCGCCTCCACGAGATCGCGCTCTCGGGCCTTCCGCTTCGAAATGTCACGGGTCGTCATGACCAGTTCGCGACGCGTCCCGGTCCCCTCCAGCTCTTTCCCAACCGACTCGACCCAGAGGTACCCCCCTCCCTTCGTTTGAATACGGAACTCGACGCGGGGCCGCCCCCCCGACGCCAAAGCGTCGGTCATAATCCGCTTGCAACGCTCCCGATCGTCCGGATGCACGAGGTGAAACGCCCGCGTTCCCGTAAGCTCATCGGGGGCGTACCCGAGCAGGTTTTCAACCGACGGGGATACGTACAGGAGTTGGGTCGTGGGCCCGAGGTGGGTCACCACGTCGGTCACGTTCTCGGCAAGCAGGCGGTACCGTTCTTCTTGCCGCCGGAGCTCGGCCTCCGCCTCTTTCCGTGCGCTGATGTCTTGTCCCACGCCAATAAGTCGGTAGGTCCCCCCCAGGCTCACCCGAATCCCCGTCAGTAGCAGGGGAATCGACTCGCCATCCTCCCCCACGAATTCCGCCTCGACCGTCGACGCCCCCCGAGTAAGAGCCCGGGTTACCGCCATGACAACATTTTCACGGTCTCCCCCCTCAAAAAAATGATAGAGCCGTCGGCCGTAGAGGCGGTCGGGGTCGTGCCCCGAATGGTCGGCGAACCGGGCGTTCCAGTACCGGATGCGTCCGCTTTGGTCGAGCACGAAAAAGACGGCCGGGAGCAAATCCAGCGCCGCGTTCGCAAGCTCAAACGACAGCCCCCCTTCCACGCGCTGCCGAACCCACCAGAAGCCGATATCGACGATCACCGCGACGCCCAACGCCGCCCCCGCAATCCACAACGAAAGCCCCAGTGGAGTCGTGAGGACCAGCAAAAGAGCCACGAGTGTAGTCCGCAATCGACGAACGTACTGCACGGCAACTTCGGTGGAGTCGACAGCGTGGCCAGTTTGAGTGGGAGCAAACATGGTCGGCGTGTTGCCCCGGATGAGAAGGCAACGGTGCGTAAGACGAGATAACCAGTTCAAGCCGGCCCTACCCGAAGGCAACTCGATTTCCGCCCCTTCACAGGGAGCACCCTGCGATCAAAGGTGGGGTGGTCTTATGTTTTTTTGCAAAAATGAGGCCGATGATAGAAAGAGACCGAGGCCCGCAAACATAATTCGCCATTCCACACGCTGAACCTCTTTTCTGTTTACTTCTACTTTTGCTTTACCAAACAATATGTTCGGACGGGCGCGGACTCGAGTTTAACGGCGACGGGTCGGGTGTCGATAACGGGGAAAGTTGTTTCATTTTCTCCCATTTACACGTCGCAAGTCTGTAACACGGGTCATGATTTCCACACCAAAGGTTGTGTACTGGGTTCATAATTGCTCTATGCACATGTAATGGTCTACGTTCGTCTTTTTGCGGCCGGGATTGCCCTCAGCATCCTGTCCCCGGCGTCGTCGACGGCCGCCCTTCGATCCGGGCTGATTGGCAGCCCTCCACTGCACCGGCCCCAGATTCTGGCGCCGTGGCCGTCGTCGAGCTCTTCACCTCGGAAGGGTGTTCCAGCTGCCCCCCCGCCGACCGATTGCTGCGATCGCTCGTAGAGACCGCCCGAGCCGACGACCGCCCGGTCTACGCGTTGTCCTTCCACGTCGACTACTGGAATCGGCTGGGCTGGAAAGACCCCTACAGCAAATCCGCGTTCTCTCGGTACCAGCAGCGGTACAGCCGGCGCCTCGGTGTAGACACGTACACGCCACAGATCGTGGTCAACGGGCAGCAGGCTATGATTGGGTCTCGTGCAGGGCAGGTGCGAAGCGCCATCGAAGGAGCGCTCGACGAGCCCACTCGCGCAACCGTCGACCTCACCATCAAGACGACAGAAGAAGACCTTGTGGTCGCCTACCAGTTCGCCGACGTTCCTCCGGAGAACGCCACCCTTCGCCTTGCCGTCGTGGAGCGGGGGCTTTCCCAAAGAGTGACTCGTGGCGAGAACGCCGGCCGCACCCTCCACCACGCAAACGTCGTCCGGACATTTAAAACAATTCGGGCTCGGGACGGAGGAACGCTTTCACTACCGGTCCCCGACGAGGTCGACCGCTCGCAGGCGTCCGTGATCTGCTACGTGCAGACTCCCTCCATGGACGTAATCGGAGCTACACGAGTAGAAGTGCCTGAGACATAGACAACGGAAAACGGCAGCAGAAAGAAGTGCGCAACGGGGCCGTTTCCGCTCCCGAGAAAGAACAGTACACTCGATCCTCCACGGAGGATCAGTTTCAGTGCGTTACTTGGCCTCCCCGTTCGTTTCCTCCCTCGACTGCGCGTAGAGTTCATTGACGAGCGAAGCCAGCAGCTCCGGACGATCTTCCGAGAGCTCCTGAACGAGGGGAACGAACTGACCGACCTCTTCTGCCTCTCCCTCCGCCTCCGAGTAGCGCTCCTCCAGCAACTCGGTCGCCGTACGATGCGGATCCTCCGGCAACTCGGCCTTCTCAATATCGATGTCGTACGTATTCGCCATCCGTTTTAGCTCGTACTCGTCCTCGTGGGTGGCGAGGACGATCGTCGTGCCCTTCTTCCCCGCCCGCGCAGTACGCCCCGAGCGGTGGATGATGTACTCGTGGTCCTGCGGTACGTCGTAGATGAAGACGTGGCTCAGGTCGGAAACGTCGATGCCCCGAGCCGCAACATCCGTGGCCACAAGTAGGCGCAGCTTCCCCTCCCGCAATCGATCGAGTGCCTGTTCACGCTTCCGCTGGGAGAGGTCGCCCGACATCTGGTCCACGTCGTAGTCCTTGTTGGAGAGGAAGCGATCCAAGTACCGCACCTCCCGCTTCGTGTTCGCAAAAATGAGGGCCGACTCCGGTTCCTCCAACTCCAGTAGCCGCTCCAGCGTCCGATCCTTGTCCATCGGATTGACCAGGTAGTAGCGATACTTTATCTCGTCAACGCTTACCTTATCGCTGCTGAGGGACAAGAAGCCCGGATCATCCAGAAACTCCCGTGCCACGCTGCGCACCTTCGGCGGCATGGTGGCGCTGTACATGTACGACTCGCGCTCCCCCGGCAGAAAGCCGACGATGTCTTTCATGTCCGGATAAAAGCCCATCGAGAGCATCTCGTCGGCCTCGTCCAGAATGAGCATCCGGACGGATTTGGCGATGAAGTTCTTCTTTTTGAGGTGGTCCAGCGTTCGCCCGGGGGTACCGATCACGACCTGTGCCCCCTCCTTCAAGGCCTTGATCTGCGGCTCGTATCCCACGCCGCCGTAGACGAGTGCGGCCTCCAGCTGGTGTGTCTCCGGCGTGGCAATCTTCATCTGCTCAAACTCCTCGTGGATCTGCCGCGCCAGTTCGCGGGTGGGAGTCAGGATCAGGACCTGCTGCTCTTTCTTGTTCGGGTCAAGCAGGTCAAAGAGCGGCAGCAGGAAGGCCCCGGTCTTGCCCGAGCCCGTTTGCGACTGCACAATCAGGTCTCGCCGCTCAAGGGTGTAGGGAATGGCCTTGCGCTGTACAGGCATGAGCTCGGACCAGCCCGCCGCTCGAACGGCCTGCTCCACCTCGCCGGAGAGGTCACTGATGGTCATTTCGTCGAGCGGCGGATCAGGTTCGCGGAGCCCACCGTCCATCTCGTCACGGCGCTTCTCCTGCTGCGCCTCAGACGTGAGGTCGATGACGTTCGTGTACGCGCTCTGGTCTGTATCGGGTGCCATATGCCGGACGTCTCGGATTTAAAGTACGGAAGGGGGGGTGGGCCGTCGGTGGGGCCGCCCCACCTGGAGCCATTGGTATGAGAACAGCTGTCCGAACGATCCTGGAAGACAAAGGAAGGAGCTCCGCCGCTCGGCGTCACACCCGAAATTGGACAAAAATCCGTCCGTCTCTTCCCGGGAACGTCGACGTGGACCGCAGCGGCAAGAGAAAAGGTCCGCCCCAACGCGGGAACCGGTTGCTACATCGAAAGTCCACCGTTGACGTGCAGGACGTGACCTGTAATGTACTCGGCCGCCGGAGAAGCAAGGAAAAGCACAGACTCGGCAATCTCGTCCGGCTCGGCGAGGCGATCGAGGGGCACAGCGTCGAGAATGGTTTCCTGCGCGTCCTCGTCCAACTCTTCCGTCATGTCGGTTCGCACGTAGCCGGGGGCCACCACGTTGACGGTCACATCGCGGCTGCCCAATTCTTTGGCCAGGCTCTTGGAGAACCCCACGACCCCCGCCTTCGAGGCGGCGTAGTTCGTCTGCCCGGCGTTGCCGGTGGCGCCTACGACGGACGAGATGTTGATGATTGCCCCACCAGAGCGCATCATCGGGCGATAGGCCGCCTTCGAAAAGTTGAATACGCCCTTGAGGTTCGTGTCGAGAACTGCATCCCAGTCCTCTTCCTGGAGCCGCAGCATCAGGCCGTCCCGGGTGATGCCCGCATTGTTGACGAGTACGTCTAGCGTCTCCCACCGCTCAAGCACAGCGTCGACGTGAGACTGAGCCACGTCGAAGTCGGCCACGTCGCCCTGGAGAGCCACCGCCTCGGTGCCCTGGTCTTCAAGCGACCCAACGAGCGCGTCGGCCACGTCGGTAGAGGAGTGATAAGTGAAGGCGACGCGTGCCCCCGATTCGGCAAACGCCTCGACGATGGCACGGCCGATCCCCCGGGTTCCTCCCGTTACCAGAACCGTTTTTCCACCGAAATCGACATTCATAGAAAGAAGCTAAGATTCAGAAAGGAAGAGGTGATGAGTCTAGGCATCGAGCACAACTCCTCAGTCGTGAAACGCAGACGGAACGGATTGGAGCAACGGGGTCGGTTGTTCGGTATCACTTAAAAATGGCCCCTCGCTGTCTGCCCCCCGGCCGTCCGAAAATCGAGGGGGACGCTGGCCTCTCAGCCGAACGTCCGCCTGTGCCCCTGTTTCCCACGACCACGCGAATCGAACGCGGGAGCGTCCTGACGTTGGATTGATGCGTAGTTCCATGCCCTGTGCTCCCTCCAAAATGTCAGCCCCGTCAACAATTCGAGGAAAGTAAAAGCTGTTGCGGCGATAAATTGCCGCTCGCCCTTGATCGGAAAGAAACGTCTCTCGAAGTGGGCCACTGTTTTCCTTGGCCGGCTGGTAGGTGTCCTCCCCAATCTGAAGCTCAACTCGATTTCCGGGGGCGGCAAGATTCGACTCGCCTTCCCGCTCGAACCAGATCACGTCAATCTGAATCGTGTTCTTGAACTGGCCTCGACGACGCTGCAGCCGTTTCTCCGCACGCTCTTCGCTGAGGGCCGTGATTCCAAACTCTGGCTGGAGGGACGCAAGCGAGAGTTCGAGGCTCCACAACGTCGCGTAGGAGGAGCCGCGCTGGCTCCCTCTCGTTCCCAATCCTTGGTAGGTCGACGACCACTTCCGGTGAAGGGCTTCGTAGTCGCTTTCGAGTTCAAACTGATACGTTCCGTCACTTTTCGTGATGGTGAGGGCACCGAGTGAGTCGGGGGGATACGCCACCGACCGGTCGGTGGGAAGGAATCGCTGTGCGAGACTCCCTTCGTCGTAGGAATACGTTGATCCTCCTCCGCACCCACTAAGAATGATAACGCCGGCAATGAGAGCCAGGAAGGAACGAACCGAAGAGCCGCGAACCAGGATCGGAACCATGGCGGAGCACCAAGTGAGACGCAGATGAGAGAAGGGAGAAAGCCCCGATGTTCGCACTCACTCCGCTCAATGCACGTTCCTCCCCGGCCCGGAGAAGGCCTACTCTCTCCCGGCTAGCGCCTCGATCCCATCGGGCGTTCCGGCCCCGGCGGTTTCAACCTCGTCGTCGAGCGTCCGCCCCACGAGGCCCCGAAGCACATCTCCCGCCCCAACCTCCACGAAACGCGTCGCCCCGTCCGCGTGCATGTGCCGGAGCGACTGGGCCCACCGCACCGGCGAGAGCAACTGCTCCATGAGCCGCTGTCGAATCTCGTCGGGATCGGTGCTGGGCTGGCCCGTCACGTTAAGGTAGACCGGACAGTGCGGCTCCTGGATGTTAACGGTGTCGAGGACCTCCGCAAGCCCCTCCCGGGCGTACTCCATGAGGGGGGAGTGGAACGCTCCGCTTACCGGAAGGGGAATGGCACGACCTCGGACCCGGGCAGTCGCTTGCTCCACGGCGTCGGCGTCCCCCGAAATGACGACCTGTCCGGGGGCATTGTAATTGGCGGTCTGGACCACTCCTTCCCCTTCCTCCGAGACGTCCTCACAGGCCGCTTCCACATCCGCGTCGTCGGCGCCCATAATCGCAGCCATGGTTCCCGGTCGCCGCTCCCCGGCCTCGGCCATAAGCTCTCCTCGTCGACGCACCACCCGCAGTCCATCCTCAAAGGAAAGGGCTCCCACGGCCGCCAGCGCACTATACTCCCCCAGGCTGTGCCCGGCCGCCATGTCGGGGGCCACACCTTTCTCGTCGAGCACCGCCATCGCCGCCAGGCTGTGTGTGTAAAGCGCCGGCTGTGTGATGGCGGTTTGCTTCAGCTGCTCCTCCGGATCCCCGATGCTCGAATCAAGCCCGAACATGAGCGTGAGGAGGTCCACGTCGAGGTGGTCGTTCGCGGCCTCAAAACGAGCCCGGGCCTCCGGGAACTGCTCGTACAACTCGTAGCCCATACCCACCGATTGGGACCCCTGACCGGGAAAAAGAAAGGCGGTTGTCATTGCTTCGTTTGGGACTCTATTCGAGAGGATGTGTATCGGCGTCAGTCACGAAGAAAACGATCACAGCACCGATCGCGGCAAATCCCATTGCGGGTCCGCCCCGTCGTACGCCCAGGTGAGGTAGCTCGCCCCCCACGTAAAGCCTCCCCCGAACGCCGTGAGGATGAGACCATCCCCCACCTCCAGCTCTTCTTCCCAGTCAAAAAGGCAGAGGGGAATGGTCGCCGCGGTGGTATTGCCGTATCGATCGATGTTGAGCATCACCTTCTCGTCGGCCAGTCCCATCCGGTTGGCCGTAGCGTCGATGATGCGCTTGTTCGCCTGGTGAGGCACCAGATACTGCACGTCGTCGTTGGTGAGGTCATTTTGCTCCATGACCTCCACGCAGACATCCGCCATGCGCGTGACGGCGAACTTGAACACCTGTCGCCCATCCTGGTGGATGTAGTGCATGTGTTTATCCACCGTCTCGTGGGTGGGAGGGTTGAGGCTTCCTCCCCCCTCCATGCAAAGCAGGTCCTTGTGCTCTCCATCGGCGTGGTGGATGGTGTCCACGAGGCCCTTCTCGTCGTCGGCCTCTAGGAGGACGGCGCCGGCGGCATCCCCGAACAGGATGCAGGTGGTGCGGTCCGTATAATCAACGATGGAGCTCATCTTGTCCGCCCCGATGACGAGGACCGTCTCTGCCTGCCCGGTCTCGACAAACTGGGCCCCAGTCGTGAGGGCGTAGAGGAAGCCGCTGCAGGCAGCCGACAAATCAAACCCCCAGGCGTTGGAGGCGCCAAGGTTGTCCTGCACCATGCAGGCGGTAGCCGGAAAGAGCATGTCGGGCGTCACAGTCGCCACCACGATCATATCTACGGCGTCGGCCGTGAGGCCGCGCCTGTCGAGCGCCTCTTGAGCCGCCTTCGTGGCCATGAAGGACGTGGCTTTTCCGTCGTCCCCTAAGATGCGCCGCTCACGAATGCCGGTGCGGGTCCGAATCCACTCGTCGTTGGTCTCGACCATCTCCTCCAGGTCGCTGTTGGTGAGCCGCTGTTCCGGCAGATAATGCCCGACGGACGTGATGGCGGCGCGGCGCGAGTCGGAAGAGTTAGACATGAAGTGCGTGACGGAGACTAATGAACGGCGGGGCTACGCGGCGTCGGCACGGAACGCTTCTTCGATGGCCTCGACGACGTCGACGGAGGCGAGATCGGCCGCGGCATGGATCATCTTTTTGATCACGGCGGGAGAGGACCGACCGTGCCCGATGAGCACGTTTCCGTTCACGCCGAGAAGCGGAGCCCCTCCCTGCGACTCCGGATCGAAATGCTTCTTCACCTCACTGAGCACTCCAGTAACGAGCGTCCGCTCATCGGCGTCGAGTCCCTGCTCGGTCATTTCCTTACCGGTCATTTCCGAGAGGACCGTGGTCATGCTCTCCCCAAACTTTAGGAGGACATTCCCCACAAATCCATCGCAAATGAGAATATCGGCCGCGTAGAAGAGGAGATCGCCGCCCTCGACGTTACCGGCGAAGTGGAGGTCTTCTGCCTCCCGCATCCGTTCGTGGGCCTGTTTGACGAGCTCATTTCCCTTGCCCGGTTCCTCCCCAATGTTGACGAGACCAACCGTGGGGTCGTCGTTGTCCAGCACCAACCGGGCGTAGATGGTTCCCATCCGGGCAAACTGAACGAGATGGGGCCAATGTCGAGCACAACCGAGGATCCCTCAAGATTCGGGAAGAACCCGGCAATCGACGGCCGTTCGACCCCAGAGATGCGACCGAGAATGAACATCGACGCCCCCATGATGGCCCCGGTGTTTCCGGCACTCACGAAGGCATCGGTCATTTCATCGTGGTGGGCCGCCAGACCACGATGGATGGACGAATTGGTCTTCTGCTTGACGGCCGCGGCGGGTGCTTCTCCCATCCCGATGACCTCGGGAGCATCTACAATCTGAAGGGCCGCCTCTGAAACCTCGGAGTACTCATCCAGCAAATCACGGAGACGTTCTTCCGGCCCTACGAGGAGCACAGTGATGTCCCGATCAGTGTCCCGGACCGCCTGAATGGCCCCTGACACAATCGCTTCCGGCGCATCGTCCCCTCCCATCGCATCCACTGCAATACGCGAAGCCATATGAGCCGTCGGAGTCTGTACCGTTAACGTGATGCCGGGCCAGAAATACGGGCCGCCGGTGCGTCTGCTCTGCGAACGCCGTTCCCCAGCAGCACACCCGCTGCAAACATAGGTGTGCGCAAGAAAATCGTCGAGCAAACACCAGGCTGAGGCACGAAGACCCGACAAAAAAATGACACGCCCCAGTGTTGGACTCCGGGGGCGTCCCCAGAGGGGGCGTGTCGCTGCTCAGTTCGGAAGACCCGTACTGCCGGTTACGCCATGTAGTCGTCAGACGGTTCCATCACTTTCCGACCGCGGTAGTGACCGCAATACTTGCAAGCGCGGTGCATTACCTTGGAGTTCCCACAGTTGTTGCACTCCATGAGCTGGGGAGGCTCCAACTCGTTGTAGTAGGTGGACCGGCGCTTTCGAGTACGGGACTTAGAATGTCGTCTTTTGGGTACAGCCATGACCTCGTTCCCAGTGGGTGGTGGCAGAAATGCTCAGGGTTGTGGTCTCTCCGAACCGTATAATCGGAGACTATGGATGCCCTCCGATGTACGTAGAACGGACTCGTGTATGATAGATGGAGAGGGGCGGTTGTTCATCCCAGAAGGTTCATTTCTCCCAGAATTTACTCACTCACTCGATGAATCGTCGTCTTTGAGCTGTTGAAGTTTGCTCCAGCGGGGATCAACGGACTCGTTTCCTTCTTCGTCTGACGGACCGAACTCTCGATCAATCGATTTCTCTTCCGCTCCGGGTGCCACCCGACGCTGGGGAAGTGCGAGTAGCAGCGTATCGCGAACCACATCGGTCAGGTCAATCTCCTGATCCGAGGGCGTCAGTGGTCGGACTTCCTCAAACTCCTCACCCTCCGTCCCAACCATCTCCGGGGGGCCGAAAAGAAGACCGTACCGACCCGTCACAGGCTGCTCGTACGGCTCAAGCGTGCGGTCACACGTAAGATGGGCGGTCGCACTGACTTCCAGCTTCACCAAGATGCGGTCGCGGTGGTATTGAAGCTCCGCCTCAATCGAAACGTTCTCGAAAGTCGTCGGGTCAAGCTCCACCTCCGTTGCCGACGGTGTAAACTCACGATGATGAATACCAGGGGATAGCGAGGAGATGTCAACCGTCAGCATAGCCTGAGACCACCACTCGTGAGCGGCTACAGCGAAGTCCACATGGAAAGGGGACACATTCGGCTATGGGAGATCTGGGGACCGGGTTCCAGTCCGTACCGGCATTCCTCTCGGCGTCCCGACAAGAATCCGAATCCACCTTGACGTTGACAGGGGCATTCATTATCGTTCTTTATCCCTTTGGTAGATATCGCTGCCGAAGTTGCTCGCGCGCCCAGGAGAAACCGAATGTTCTGGGCGCCGGGACCACGTTCAGCCGCTTACGGTCCCCCGAGGACGAGGAGTTGACCCGGAGCAGAGAAACCAAGCAGTCGTTCCTCCCCCTTACCGCTCCGGCTGTTGATAACCTGTGCATAAGTGGGAGCTACCTCGCAATCGCCCGATCCGGAATCTGGTCGAAGGGGCAGCACCATCCGACTGCGGGAAAGTAATCCCCGCAACCCCTTCCCTCCCAAAAACTTACGTATTGTTGATAAGTCTGTGGAAAAGTTGTTAACAATTTAGGAGAAGAAATCCAGGATAGGGTATTTTTTACTGCTTCGGTTTTCTTCTTGTGGATGCGTACCGAGGTAGACCTAACTTTATCGACGATTCGGTTCATACACCACGGTCGAAATCCACTCGGAGCGTTCCAACGTTCGGTTCGTTCCTTCTGCACGTAGCGAGCGGACCGGGCTTCCCTTCAGAATCACCCGCCCGTCTCAAATGAACCGGGCTCGACTTCCTGCTCCCGTTCGGTAAGACCCCACTCCGTTTACGTTCTCGGCAACGGCCTAACAGGCCAGGGGCCAACACGGCTACCCCTTCCTACTCACTCCCTGTATTGACATCCCGCCGGCGGTCGCACAGCGCTCGCTCGGCGGCGGCCTGGCCTCGAACATGGAACAGTCTGCCGAACGTGTCTGGAATGACTGTCTCGAAGTGATTCGGGACAACGTCAGTCAGCAGAGTTTCAATACATGGTTCGAGCCCCTGGAAGCGAAGTCCTTGGAGCAGGAGGACGACCTCCAGAAGCTGACGATTCAACTCCCAAGCCGGTTCTACTACGAGTGGCTGGAGGAGCACTACTTTTCTCTCCTGCGAAAGACCGTCACGAGAGTTCTCGGTCCGGACGGACGCCTCTTCTACGATGTCGTCATCGAACAAGAAAGGCCGGATGATCCAGAACGGGGCGCCTCAATGCAACTACCGGCGCGCCACGCCGACGAGGACCCTCCGCCATCGATAGAGAAATCAGACGCAAACGAACCGTCGCCCTCCTCCGAAGACGACCCGGGGGCCGGCCCGTCCCCGAAACAAAACTCATCGTCTGGACGAGCCTCCTCTCCCGACCAAGACCATTCCGGGTCTGACCCCGTGCCGCCGACCGGCGCCCCCCCGTCTGGCAGTCCCTCGAAGGAAACGGAGGGAGAGCCCCCCGTCCAGAATCCTTTCGCGATTCCGGGGATCCAGGAGAAAGAGATCGACAGTCAGCTCAACGAGAGCTACACGTTTGAGCGGTTCATCGAAGGAGACTGCAACCAACTGGCCCGGAGTGCAGCCTGGGCCATTGCGCAAGAGCCGGGCGGCACGAACTTCAATCCGTACCTCGTGTACGGCGGTGTCGGACTCGGGAAAACGCACCTCATCCAGGCCGTTGGCAACTACGTGAGCGATAACCGCTCGGATAAAACAGTGCTGTACGTGTCGAGCGAGCGGTTTACAACGGAGTTTGTACAGTCGATCCAGCGAAACCGCATCAGCGAGTTCTCGATGTTCTACCGGCAAGTCGATGTGCTGATCGTCGACGACGTGCAGTTCTTCAGCGGGAAGGAGAAGACCCAGGAGGAGTTCTTTCACATCTTTAACGCCCTCCATCAGGCGGGCAAGCAGATTGTCCTCTCGGCCGACCGGCCGCCACGTGAGATTGAGGGAATCGAGGAACGATTGCTGTCGCGCTTTCAATGGGGCCTTTCGGCCGACGTGAAACCACCGGGGCTCGAAACGCGCATCGCCATCCTACAGCGGAAAGCTGAGGACGACGGGATTGATCTCGCCCCCGAGGTCATTGAGTTCATCGCCCACAACGTGAAGAGCAACATCCGGGAACTAGAAGGAGCCCTCATCCGCCTTCTCGCCCATGCCACCCTCCACCAGCGTGAACTGAACCTCGACTTAGCGAAGGACGTACTGCGCGACCTCGTAGAAGACGAACAGGCCAATCTCACGATTGAAGAGATACAGCGCATCGTCTGCGAGTACATGAACATCGACGAGGACCGGATACGGGGCAAAACACGCAAGCGGGAGGTCGTGCGTGCCCGGCAAATCGCTATGTACTTCTGTAAGAGACGCACACAGAATTCGCTCAAGACCATTGGACTGCACTTCGGGGGGCGCGACCATTCGACCGTCATCCACGCCAACAACACCGTCGAGGACCAGATGGAGACCGACGAGCAGTTCAAGAACACCGTCGAAGAGATTGGCCGGAAACTTGAATTTCGTTCCCGCTGACTGGACCAACGACGACCGGTCGGCCACCTACCCTGCTGAGAAGAACGTGCGCGGATCTGACTGCGCGCTGGACCGTAAGGGTTTGGTCGTTCGAGCTTCTAATAGTTTTCCGCACTCTTGCCCATCGATCGCACCTGCTGTTATGAAATTTTCCGCCTCTAGCGCCGACCTCCTCGAGGCGCTTAACACCGTCAATCGGGCCGTGCCCTCGAAAAGCACGATGCCAATTCTCGAGTGCGTTCTCTTCGAGCGCGAGGGGGATACGCTTCGACTGAGCGCTACCGACCTGGAAATCTCCATCATGCAAACCGTGCCGGTTCAGTTCGAGACGAACGGCACGCCGGAGAGCACCCCAATTGCGGTGCCGGCCCAGCGCCTGCTCGACACGCTTCGGGCCCTACCGGACATGCCGATTGAGTTTTCGGCGGACAGCGACTTCGAGATCCGGATGGAAACCGACCAGGGCCACTATAAAATGGTGGGGCACGACGGCGAGGACTACCCGGAGCTGCCGGAAATTGAAAGCCAGCACGAAATTACGGTGGAGGGAGGACTGCTGAGCCGAGCCATCGACAAGACGGCATTCGCCGTTAGCCAGGATGCGCTCCGGCCCGCCATGATGGGCGTCTACTTCCAGATGGGCGAGGACGAGACGCGCGTGGTGGCAACCGACGGCCATCGTCTCGTGAAGCTCGACCTGCCGGAGCTCAATGCCGAGGCAAACGTCGACTTCATCGTACCGGAGAAGGCGACGAAACTCGCCGGACGCATCGTCGAGGAGGATGAGGTGGCCACCATTCGGGTAGACGAAGGGCACGTGAGTTTCGACTTCGAGAACGCCCGGGTGCTCGCCCGCCTGATCGACGAAACGTACCCGAACTACGAGGCGGTCATTCCCGACGAAAACGACCGCAACCTGGCGGTGAGTCGCGGAGACATGCTCAACGCAGTGAAGCGGGTGGGCCTCTACTCCTCCAGCATGACGAATCAGATTCGGCTCGATATTACGAGTGACACGGTCACCATCTCCGCGGAAGACGTGGAACGCTCCAGCGAAGCCGAAGAGACGATCCACTGCGACTACGACAGTGAGGACATGGAAATCGGCTTTAACTCGGAGTACCTCACGGAAGTACTTAGCAATGTAACCTGTGATGAGGTCGTCTTCGAGTTGAGCTCGCCGAACCGAGCCGGCATTGTCCTTCCCCAAGAACAGGCCGAGGACGAAGACATCCTGATGCTTATCATGCCGGTGATGCTCAACACGTATGCCTAATCGGGCATAGGCAAACGTCTTTTCGACGATGCGGGTGTCAGCAAGGGCTGGCACCCGTTTTCTTATTTGCAATCAGAAGTACGAAGCTAGGCCGAGACGTGGCACCGAGCTATCCGGCGTTCGGGCCTCCCGTCGCGTACTCTTCGTGGAGCGTTTCAAGAATGTCCTGGGACTCCTCTGCCATCCGTCCCTCTCGTTTGACGACCGTTTTAAAGTGAGAGCGAGCCTCGTCAACCTGGCGCTGCGCCAGACACACTTTCCCGAGATAGAAATGAGCCTCGAGGGCAAGGAAAGACCCCCGATCCGATCGATCGAGGACTTTTTGCAGAAGCTGCTCGGCCCGGTCGAGAGATCCGGCGTCGTAGCTCGGGAACAGGCCAAGCGTAGACGTGCGGGCGGACTGAACCGCCGTGAGCGCTTCAACGTAGAGTTGACCGGCTGTCCCCGTGTCGGGGGACGGTGTGGCACTGCGCGTGGTGGTCGACGTGTAGTTGTCGACGACCTGGTTGCTCACGTCCACCACCGCGAGCCGGTCGAGGGTAGACTGGGATGACTGGCTAATCACGAAAAGAGTCCCGTACGCACCCAGAAGAAGCGCCGCAGCGGCGCCGGCCCATCGCAGGGGTGTGGGTACGCGAAGAAGCTCGTCCACGAATGCCCCGAAGGACGAGCCCGTACCCTGAGTCTCCCTACCCGTGGAAGCCGTAGGATCGGCCGTAGTGGACGACTCCTTCGCATCCGTCTCAAAAGCGTGACCACTCAACTCTTCAAAGTGCGTGACCGGATCGAGGGCCGCCTCCGCTTCCTCTAGGCGACGCTGCGCCGACTGCACGCGCTTCCGGAGCGTAGAATTTCCTTCCATTTCTTTCTCGAGACGGCGGAACGTCTCCTTCAACCCCGAGGGCACCGCCCCCGGATGAAGGTGCTCTACGACCACGTACGTCGTAACGAGGGTATCGGAGGACGATTCGGTCCCTGCATCCCGAATAAACGATTCAATGGAACGTACATCTCGGAGGAGAGGTGCCCATTCGGGATGGGACTCAACGTAGGATTCGATCTCACGCTGCTTCTCAACAGGGAGATGCGGGTACGAAAGAATCTGCTCTTCAACGTTTTCCATGAGCAGGGACGTGCTAGGGGACAAGTGCGGAAGAGCTGACCCAGTCCAGTCTCCGGAGGTTCAGTACAGGGCGAAATGACTTACGTATGAGATAACCCAATACGACCAGTAGACACACCTACCCCGTCGGGTATAACTTATTGAGCCCAAACTTCACATTATCATCAAAGGTCGGGCCGGTCGACGTATTCTCGGAGTCGCTCGTCCTCCCGAAGCTGCTTGACTGCTTTGTGCTTGTACGTTCGGACCGTGGGGACGGCCTTTCCGATCTCGTCGCTGATTTCGTCGAATTCCCAATCCTCAAGAAAATAGAGCCGGGCCGGTTCTTTTAGGTAATCCGGCAGGCGTTCGATCGCCTCAAAGAGCGCCTCTCGAACAAATCCCTTCTCTGGAATGTGAGACGTCTCCGCACGAAGAGTGGGTCCTTCTTCATCGTTGGTCGAACTCGACGCGCGCTGGCGACGCGTGTGATTAAGAAAGGTATTTTTGCACACGACACTGACCCAGTTGGCGTATCGATCCGGGTCACGCACTCCTTCCCGATTCTCCTGGATTTTTCGGTAGGTCCGCGTGATGAGTTCATCGGGGGCCGACGCGCTATCGAAGTTGCCCCCAGCCGACTTTGCCAGGAAATAGCGACAGACGTAGCAGTAGGTCCACATGTCCATGCGGCGCTGCGCCTCCGGGTCTCGCTGATTGATCCAGCGCCGAAAGGCCTCGTTCGCCGCGTCGGTGTCGTCCACCGTAAACGGGAGACGGTCGAGGACCGTGCGCAAGCGGGAGGAAGGGTCCGTCATAACAGTGCGGCCGAGGTACAGGAGAACCCAATGGGAGCGAAGGGATTTCCATAATTTGGATTGAATGATCTAAATTAAGAGAACGAAAAACCCGAATCAATCCCGACCCCTGCGTCAAGATTGAGGGAATCTCATCCAGCCCGAAAACCTGCGTCGCCCCAGAACGTGCTAAAGGTTTGCCGAACGGCCCCGGCTACGTCTCTCTACCTTCACCTACTGGGCGGAGTCGGGACGCCTAGCTCGACCTTCTCCGCGCCTCGGCCTCGACGGCACAGGGTTTCGCGCGGCGGAGCGGGGCGCACCGACCAGCCGGCGGCAGCATCTGCCCTACGTGCACACCACAGCCAACCGAAGCGACAACGTCCCGATGGATACGCAAAGCTTTAAGACTTTCAGTGCTACGCCAAGTGACATTGAACGGGACTGGTACGTGGCAGACGCGTCGAACCGCGTTGTCGGCCGCCTAGCTTCCGAAGTTGCGCGGGTGCTCCGTGGGAAACACAAGCCCACGTACACCCCCCACATGGACACTGGGGACCACGTCATCGTGGTCAACGCCGAAGAGGCCCGCTTTACCGGCCGGAAGGAGCAGGATAAGGAGTACCTGAACTATAGCGGCTATCCGGGAGGAGACCACACGGAATCGCCCGAAGAAGTGCGAGAGGAACGGCCCGAGAAAATTATCGAACGGGCGGTAGAGGGCATGCTTCCGGACGGCCCGCTTGCCCGAAGGATGTTTAAGAAATTGAAGGTTTACGCCGGCCCCGAGCATCCACACGAGGCCCAGCAGCCCGAGCCGCTCGACACGGCGTGACGCCATTTCCGACGACGAAATTTTTCGAAGAACCGACTGTACGCCATGCCAACGATGACTCAGTTTCAGGCAATCGGGCGCCGAAAGACCGCCACGGCCCGCGTGTATTTGCGCCCCGGAGACGGATCTAGTTTTGAGATCAACGGGCGCGACGCCGAAGAGTACTTTCCGAGCCCGTGGCGGCGCCGCACGCTCGACCAGCCATTCGACGTGACCGACACGCTCGGTCAGTTCAACGTGCTGGTCAACGCGTCCGGCGGCGGCCTCACCGGCCAGGCCGAAGCCATCCGGCTCGGCGTTGCGCGTGCGCTGGTCGAGTACGACGAGGAACTGCGCGGCCCGCTCCGCGATGCTGGCTACCTGACCCGCGACGACCGCATGGTTGAACGCAAGAAGTACGGCCAGCCCGGTGCCCGGAAGAAGAGCCAGTACAGCAAACGGTAACCGAGTTCGGAATGTGGAATTCGGAGTGTGGAATGCTCGGTTCATCCGACATCATTCCCCATTCTCCTCCCCACATTCCCCATTCAAAAAAAATCATACGGCCTGATGTGACAGTGGGTTGACCGCGCCTGAGTGAAGGGCGTGGGAGCACGGGGGCATCCAGCGATATGCCCTCTACTCCCGCACTCCCGCGCTCTTACGCTCAGAGTCGCGGTTTCGCTGCGCAGGTGACGGTCGTAGTAGTATAAACCCAATCCTTTATTTCCGAACCAATTGACTATGGCTGACGAGACATCTACGCAGGATCCCGACAAAAGTACTGAAGAGGAGGCGCCCGACGAGGCCCCTGCCGACGCGGCGAGGGAACCCTCGTCCGGGGACGAACCCGAAGCATCTCCCGACGCGGAGGCCGAATCGACAGCTCACCCCGAGGCCACCCCGGACCCGTCCGACGACGCAAACGTCGACGAGACGGTCGCCGAAAACGGAAAAGGCACCGACGAAGATGCGGACGCCGAAGAGTCCTCCCATCGTGTTACGATCGAGGAGCTTCTGAAGGCCGGTGCTCACTTCGGGCACCTTACGAGCCGGTGGAATCCGCGCATGGAGAAGCACATCTTCATGGAGCGGAACAACATCCACATCATCGACCTGATGCAGACTCAGGTCCTCCTCGACAAGGCGGCGGAGGCGGCCAAGCGGTTTGCGCGGCGTGGCAAGAAGATTCTCTTTGCCGGCACCAAGAAGCAGGCGCAGGACATCGTCCGGGAGTACGCCGAAGAGTGCGGCATGCCGCACATGGTGGACCGCTGGCTCGGCGGCACGATGACCAACTTCCAGACGATTCGGAAGTCGATCCGGCGCATGGAGGAAATTGAACGTATGGATCGGGATGGGACCCTCGACAAGCTGAAGAAGAAGGAGAAGCTCCTCCGACTCCGCGAGCACGAGAAGCTTGAGGAGACGCTCGGCGGCATCCGGGATATGGCCAATCTCCCCGGCGCCATCTACATCGTCGACGTGAAGCGAGAAGAGATTGCCGTGAGCGAGGCCCGCAACCTCGGCATTCCCATTATCGCGATGACCGACACCAACGGCAATCCGAAGAAGATTGACTATCCGGTACCGGTGAACGACGACGCGCTCAGCTCCATCGAACTCGTCACCTCCACGATCACCGAAGCGATCAAGGAGGGACTGCACGAGCGCAAGATGGAGCAGGAAGCCAACAAGAAGGCCGCCCGATCCTAGCCCCTCTACTTTCTGCCCCAGAACGCCCTTCGAAGATTCTCTTTCCGACCGACTGACATGAGCATTTCCGCCAAACAGGTAAAGGAACTGCGCGACGCAACGGGCGTCGGCATGATGGACTGCAAAGAAGCCCTCAAGGAAGCCGACGGTGACTTCGACGAAGCCGTGAGCATCCTTCGCAAGAAGGGTCAGGAGGTGGCTTCGGATCGCGCAGCGCACGAAGCCGACGAAGGCCTCGTGGTGACTGCCCTGAACGACGAGGAAACGGCCGGCACGATCGTGGAGGTCAACTGTGAGACCGACTTCGTGGCCCGCAACGATGAATTCCAGGAGTTCGCCGAGCGGGTCGCCGAGCGCACCCTCACCGAACGGCCCGACGACCTCGACGAGCTGAAGGAGCTTTCCTACGAGGACGGTGAAACGGTCGAGGACGAACTCGTGGCGCTCACCGGAAAGATCGGGGAGAAACTTGCGGTCCGCCGCTTCGACATTCTCGAGAGTGAGAACGGGCACATCGTCTCCTACATTCATCCCGGCTCCAAGCTGGGTGTGCTGGTTGACGTGGCCGGCGACGGTGACGTGGACGACGCGGGCCGCGACGTGGCCATGCAGGTCGCAGCGCTCGACCCCATCGCCGTCAGCCGGGAGGAGGTATCCGAGGACGTGAAAGAGGAAGAACGCGAGGTGGCCCGGGAGGCGGCCCTCAACGAGGGGAAACCCGAGCACGTCATCGATCAGATCGTGGAGGGCAAGCTCGATCGATTCTTCGAGGACAACGTGCTGCTGGAACAGGCATTCGTCAAGGATTCCTCGGTTTCGGTCCAGGAGAGGCTCGATGAGGCGGACCTCACCGTCAATCGATTTACGCGGTACGCCCTCGGCGACTAGGGGGGTCCGATCTCGCAACTGGCGGACGTAGGGCCGGACGGCGGACCGGAGGCACGCTGATCTTCTCACCCGTCGAGCTGCCGTTCGCCCCGGCACCCGTCGGCGCGAGGGTCACCTTGCAGGTTACAAGCTTGGTTACGACACAACACGGGGCCGAGTGCACGTCGCCGGTGCGGCTCGGCCCCAGCGTACGTTCCTGTCCCCCGAAGCTGCTTTTCCACCCATGAGTGCCTCGATCGAAAACGGCCATTCGGACCTCCAGTACGACCGTGTGCTCTTGAAGCTGAGCGGGCAGGCCCTGCTCGGTGGAGACCGTGAGTTCGGCATCGACGAACAGGTTCTCCGCGCCTACGCCGAGGAGGTACGAAAAGCCGTGGAATTGGGCGCAGAGGTCGCAATCGTCATTGGCGGGGGCAATATCTTTCGAGGGGTAGAGAACGCAATGGAGGGGATGACCCGCGCCCACGCCGACTACATCGGCATGTTGGCCACGATGATCAACGGCATGGCCCTGCAAGACGCCTTCGAACAGGTGGACCTCGTCACGCGCCTGCAATCGAGCATCAAGATGGAGGAGATTGCCGAGCCGTTTATTCGGCGGCGGGCCGTTCGTCATCTGGAGAAGGGCCGCGTCGTGATCTTCGGAGCCGGTACCGGAAATCCCTACTTTACGACCGACACCGCAGCGGCGCTGCGCGGCCTCGAAATTGGGGCGGATGTCATCCTGAAAGGGACGCGCGTAGACGGGGTCTTCACGGCCGACCCCGAAGCGGACGACTCCGCCGAGCGATTCCTCCGCATCCACGGCCAGGAAGTCATCAATCGCAACCTTCGGGTGATGGACATGACGGCCCTTACCCTGTGCCAGGAGTCGGAAATGCCGATCCTCGTCTTCAACATGGGGACGGCGGACAACCTCTCCCGTCTTCTCCAGGGGGAAACCGTGGGCACCCGCGTGCATTGGGACGAAGAGGAAACGGTGGCCGAGCGGGTTCCTGCGTAACCGGCACTTCTGTTCCCCACTTTCTCGCACTCTCGCTTCACTGATCCGGCGCCTATCTCATGCCTGACGATCCCGTACAGGACGTGCTAGACGAAGCCGACGAGCAGATGGACGAGGCGGTTTCTCACCTGCAGTCGGAGCTCAAAACCATCCGGGCGGGCCGCGCCTCCCCCGCCATGCTCGAGAACGTGACGGTCAAGTACTACGGCTCGCACACGCCGCTCAACCAGGTGGCCAGCGTAAGTGCACCGCAGGCCGACCTCCTTGTGGTGCAGCCGTTTGACCAAAATGCCCTCGGCGACATTGAGCGGGGCATCATGAAGGCCGATCTCGGGCTTAACCCCAACAACGACGGGGAAAAGATTCAAATTCCAATCCCTCCTCTGTCGGAAGAGCGACGCGAGGAGCTTGTCGAGACGGCCAGCGAGCGGGCCGAAGAGGCCAAGATCTCCATTCGCAACATCCGGCGCGATGCCAAGAACGAGATCCATCGCGTCGTAGACGAAGAGAACCTGTCCGAAGACGTGAAGTACGGGGGCGAGGAGGACCTTCAAGACATCACGGACACGCACACGAACAAGGTCGATTCGCTCCTGGAGAAGAAAAAAGACCGGATCATGGACGTGTAGCGAACTCGGCGGACGGGGACCGAAGGGCGGAATTTGGACGGTCTCCATCTGCTCCCCCGAACCCGACACGCCCGGGTCCTCATTCCAACCTCTACGTTGAACATTCGGAGGGGTGACCGAGTGGTCGAAGGTGCTCGCCTGGAAAGCGAGTGTGCCCCCTTGGGGTACCGAGGGTTCGAATCCCTCCCCCTCCGCCTCCGTCCGTTTCTGAACGGAGCCGAGTCGCACCGGGCTCGGCTTTTCTGTTTGCCCCCCCCTCCTCCGTTGAGCGTTCGGCGTTGAGCGTTCAGCGTTTTGTTCAACGCCCGCACGCTTCATGCCCAACCCTCTAACGCTCCACCCATAACGCTCCACCATGATTCGCAGCATGACGGGCTTCGGGCACGGGCGCGCTACCGGCGACGGGGCCACAGCCGCCGTCGAGCTCCGCTCCACCAATAAGCGCCACCTCAACATCTTCGTTCATCTTCCCGACCCGATGGCCGAGGAGGAGAGCGAGGTCCGATCTCGCATGCAGGAGGCGTTCGAGCGCGGCCAGTTCGACGTGGACGTGAGCGTCGAGCAGGCCGATACCGACGACTTGCCCGTGGCCGTCGACGCCGACGCCGCGATGCAGTACAAGCAGCGGCTGGAGCGTCTCGGCGCTGCCGCTCAGATCAAAGAGCCGGTGCGCCTCGACCACCTGCTCCGGTTCGACGACATCTTCGCCGCGGAGGAGGAGCGGGAGGCCGCCAAGATCAAGCGTGCCTGGCCGGTGGTCATGAACGCACTCGACGCTGCCATCGACGACCTTCAAAAAATGCGAGCCGAAGAGGGAGACGCCCTCCGCGAAGACCTCGAATCCCGAAGCCGAGCCATCGACGAGCACCTTGACGCCATTGAAGAACGGGCACCGAATCGGGTCGAGGAACGCCAAGCCCGCCTCCGCGAGCGCCTGACGGAACTGGTCGAGGACGACCGCATCGACCCCGACCGCATCGAAACGGAGGTCGCCCTGCTGGCCGACAAGCTCGACGTAACGGAGGAGTGCGTACGGCTCCATTCCCACCTGAAGATGTTTCGGGAGGCGCTCGACAGCAACGAGCCCGCCGGTCGGAAGCTCAAGTTCATCACACAGGAGATCCACCGAGAGGCCAATACCATCGGGGCGAAGGCCGACGACGAAGAAATCTCTCGTCACGCCGTGGACATGAAGGAGGAGATCGAAAAGATCAAAGAGCAGATCCGGAACGTGGAATAGCACTGTGGTTGAAGGTTGAAAAGTCAGAGGGTCGGCATCGGCCATCAAATCTCGCCGGCCTTCAACCTTCCCCCCATCCAACCCCCCCTTCCACCATGCCCGATCAGAACGTCATCGTCCTCACCGCCCCCAGCGGCGCCGGCAAGACGACGATTGCCCACCGCGTGCTGGCGGCCATGCCGGAGATGCAGTTCTCCGTCTCCGCCACCCCCCGCGACGCCCGCCCCGACGAGACCGACGGCGAGGACTACCACTTCCTCTCGACGGAGGACTTCGAGCGACGGATTGAGCACGGCGACCTACTGGAGTACGAGGAAGTTTACCCTGGGCAGTTCTACGGCACGCTCCGGTCGGAGATTGAAGCGAAAGCCGAAGAGGGACCGGTGCTGCTCGACATCGACGTGGACGGGGCCCTGAACGTAAAGCAGCGCTTCGGAGACGACGCGCTGGTGATTTTCATTGCTCCTCCCTCGAAAGACGAACTCCGCAACCGGCTCAAAGGACGGGGCACCGAAGACGAACAAACCCTCGCGGACCGACTCAATCGGGCCGAGCGGGAGCTCGAAAAGGTCGATGCCTTCGATGCGGTCGTCGTGAATGACGACCTCGATGCCGCCGTCGAGGAAACCTTGACCCAAATCCGTCAGTTCACTGCTCCGTGACGAAGTTTTCCTGTGCCCGCAGACTCACTCTGAACGGTCTCGAAAAATGTTCTGGGGCACGGTCGGTTGGGGGACTTTCCCGCGTCGCCCAAGAACGCCGTCCGAAGCAGACGAGGACACGGCGGACGCTTTCACTCCGAATCACAGCAGACTTCAATCCTGACTATGGCCATCGAAACGCTCGACGTCGACGAACTGGCAAGTCGCACCGGCAATCTCTACGAGACGGTGGCGATCCTTTCGAAGCGCTCCCGCCAGGTGGCCTCCGATATGCGCTCGGAGCTCGACGACAAGCTCTCGTACTTCGAGGGCTTCGGCCCCGAAATGGAAGACGTGCGCATGCAGGAGGAGCAGGAGAAGGTCTCCCTTGAGTTCGAAAAGAAACCCGAACCGACGGAGATTGCAATTGAGGACTTCAGGGAGGACAAGATCTACTACCGCAAGCCCGATGAGTAGAACCATGGACGCGTCCCTGTAGGGCCGCTTTCCGAGCCTGCGGCACACGGTCCGGCTGGTGATCCGACGTCCGCTCCCGGAAATTCGAGACGGTGAGGGTCACCGACCGGACTTTTTGTTTCACGTCCCCGCCGTTCCCGCGTCTCCGATGAGCGCCCCGTCCCCTTCCCTTTCCGATCGGCATCTTCTCCTGGGCGTCACTGGCAGCATCGCGGCCTACAAGGCGGCGCCCCTCGTCCGACTGTTCAAAAAATCCGGGGCCGATGTCCGCGTGCTCACGACCCCGGACGCAGAGCGGTTCATCCCCGCCCTTACCCTGGGCACCCTCTCCGAGAGCGAAGTCCTGACCGAGATCTTCCCGGAGAACGAAGAGGGAAGCTGGACGAAGCACGTGACCCTCGGCCAGTGGGCCGACCTCTTCGTCGTCGCCCCCGCCACGGCCCAGACGATTGCGAAGCTCGCGCATGGCTTTTGCGACTCGATGCTCACGGCCACGGCCCTCTCGGCCCGGTGTCCGCTGCTGGTGTGCCCGGCCATGGACCGTGACATGTATCGCCACGGGGCCACCCAGGACAACCTGGAGCGTCTCCGCGAGATCGGCTACGAGGTAATGCCCGCCGCGCACGGCGAGTTGGCCAGCGGTCTCGTGGGCAAGGGGCGCATGCCGGAGCCGGAAACCATCCACGACCGCGTGACCGAGAAACTGGCCGACGCTCCCGAGGCAGTTCCTGGATCGCACGCCCAGCCCTCCTCTCTAGAGGACACCTCCGTCCTCGTCACCGCGGGCCCCACCCGGGAACCCTTCGATCCAGTGCGGGTCCTCACGAACCGCTCAACGGGCACGATGGGGTACGCCCTCGCCCGGGCCGCTGCCGACCGGGGAGGCAACGTGACGCTCGTCAGTGGGCCCACAACCCTTGCTCCCCCCGACGGCGTAGAGGTGATCGATGTGGAAACCGCCGAGGACATGAACGAGGCCGTGCAGGCCCGCCGCGCGACCGCCGACCTCGTGCTCATGGCCGCCGCCGTTGCCGACTACACCCCCGCTGAACAATCGCCCACGAAACGAAAGAAGAACGACGACGATCTCGTGTTGACCCTCCGCCGCACGCCCGATATCCTGAAGAGAGTTGGCGAACGGAAGCGGTCCGACCAGATCCTGGTGGGCTTCGCCATGGAGACCGATACCCCCCACGCCAATGCTCGGCGTAAACTGGAGGAGAAAAACCTCGATTGGATCGTGCTGAATGACCTGACGGAGGACGGGGCCGGATTCGGACCATCTACCAACCGGGTCACCCTTCTCTCGCGCGAAGGCACGAGCGAAGACCTTCCGCTCATGCCCAAGCCCGACGTGGCCGAGGCGATCCTCGACCGTGTGCTCGCGGCCCAAGAGAGTGACTCGTGATTCGTGAAGTGTGGTTTCTCACACGAAGGCACCCTCACGCATCACGATTCATGCCTCACTCGTCGGTACGCGCATATTCTGATTGACCGAGTTTGATCGTTCGTTTCCGGGCCTCTTCCATGCAAAATCTTCTGCGCGACCTCCGGAGCATTGTAGAACACGAGCGGACTGTTTACGGCACGCTCCTCCCCTTGAACGCCCCCGAGACAACGGCACCCGCCCCGGATGAGACGTCCCGTCCCCGAAGCGAAGAGAGTGGGTCTTCCACTCCCGACCTCTCTTCCCCGGAGAGCGAAACACAGGCCTCGACCGAGCCGTCTTCCAGGAACGCTTCCGGGAAGACCGACCCGGCAGACGAAACGGCGGACGCCTCCGACTCTGCCCCAACGACATCCACACCTTCATCCTCCGACTCATCCCCTGAAGACGCGCCCTCCGATCCCATGCCAAACAAAGACCTTTTCGGCAACCGTACCCGCCCCCCCGAAGAAGACCCCACGCTCCCTCCCCGGGAACGGATCAACGCCCTCATTCCGGACGACGCGTCGTACAGAGACGCCGAGACACTGGGTGAAGTTGAGGATTACCTCGCCAACAACGTCCTCATTCCTATCGACGAAGACCGCGAAAACCCCGTGTTCGGCGTGGGCGACCCGGAGGCCGACCTCGTCATCATTGGCGAGGCGCCGGGGCAGAACGAGGACAAGGAAGGAGAGCCGTTCGTGGGCCGCGCTGGGAAACTGCTCGATAAAATTCTCGACGCTATCAATTTCCAGCGGGAGGAGGTATACATCACCAACATCTTGAAGAGTCGCCCCCCTCGAAACCGCAATCCGAAGTCGGGGGAAGTTGACGCGCACCTGCCCATCCTATACAAGCAGTTGGCCCTCATCCGGCCCGAAATCATTCTGGCGGTGGGCAAAGTGGCCGGCAATACGCTCCTGGATCGCAGTTCCTCCCTCTCCACCCTTCGCGACAAAGAGCACGACTTCTACGGCATTCCGCTGATGGTAACGTATCATCCGGCGGCCCTCCTGCGTAACTCCCAGTGGAAGCGGCCCACCTGGGAAGACGTGAAGCTGCTCCGCACCCGCTACGACGAGCTCGTGGACGAAGACTAGGCCGTTTCCCTGAGTTTCCGAATTGAACAGTGTGGAGGCTCGGACGAACAATCCTTCACGCTCGGCGCCCACGTCCCCCTGGTTGAACGCACACGCCCCCTCTCATGGCCGATAATAGTGACTCGAATCAAGATCTGAGCATCGACGACGGCTCCTCCCCGTCGTACCCGCTCGAAAAAATGCGGGGCGGACAGAACGAGCGCCGACGCAAGCAGGCAGAAGAGGTCCACGAGCAGTCGGGACGCGTGCCGCCGCAGGCGGTGGACGTAGAAAAATCAGTGCTCGGAGCCATGCTCATCGAGCGGGAAGCCATCCCGCAGGCCATCGAGGTTCTTCCCTCCGAGGCGTTCTACAGCAACAAGCACCAGAGAATCTATCAGGCCATTCTGGACCTGTTCGAGCGGGGGAACCCCGTGGACCTCGTCACCCTCACCGAAGAGCTAAAGCGACGCGACCAGCTCGAAGACGTGGGCGGCTCCTACTACCTCACCGAACTGACGACCCAGGTCGCCTCCGCCGCGAACGTCGAGTACCACGCCCGCATTATCGCGGAGAAGTCACTGCTCCGCAGGATGATCGAGACGATGACGACCATCGTGGGCAAGGCCTATGATTCCGGCACCGACGCCTTCGACCTCCTCGACGAGGCGGAGAGCAAGATTTTCGAGATCTCGGACAGTCAGCTCCGCAAGGCCGCCGCCCCGATGAACGAGGTCGTCAAGGATACCCTGGAGCGCCTCGAAACCATTCACGGACAGGACGGCGGCATCACCGGCGTGCCAAGCGGGTTTCCCAAGCTCGACGACCTGACGAGCGGCTGGCAGCCCTCGGACCTCATCATCGTCGCCGCGAGGCCCTCCATGGGAAAGACGGCCTTTTCGCTTGCCTGCGCCCAGAACGCCGCCACGCACCCGGAGCGGTCCACCGGCGTGGCCGTCTTCTCGCTGGAGATGGGCGCACAGCAGCTCGCCCAGCGCATGCTCACGTCCGAAGCACGGGTGGACGCCCAAAAGGCCCGTACCGGGCGGATGCAAGACGAAGACTGGCAACATCTGGCCCGGGCGGCCGGCAAGCTCAGCGAGGCCAACATCTTCATCGACGACACGCCGGGCCTCAGCGTGCTGGAGCTGCGCGCCAAGACCCGCCGCCTGGTGGCCGAGCACGACATCGGCCTCGTCGTCGTCGACTACCTGCAACTCATGCAGGCGTCCAGCTCCAATCTCCGCAGCGGCGCCAACCGGGAGCAGGAAATTGCCCACATCTCCCGCTCGCTGAAGGGATTGGCCAAGGAACTGAACATCCCGGTCGTCGCCCTCTCCCAGCTCAACCGCGCCGTGGAGAACCGGGGCGGCGACAAGCGCCCCCAGCTCTCGGACCTGAGAGAGAGCGGCAGTATCGAGCAGGATGCAGACGTGGTGGCCTTCATCTACCGGGCCGAGCGCTACGGCATCACGGTCGACGAGCAGGGCAACTCCACGGAGGGCATCGCCGAGATTATCGTCGAAAAGCAGCGCAACGGCCCCATCGGCACCGTCGAACTGGCGTTCGTG
>PXTG01000049.1:0-5499 GCA_003023365.1 Bacteroidetes bacterium QH_7_62_13
GGCCCGCCGCTCGCCGAGTCGATGGCCGCCACGACGTCGGACGGCGTCACGTGCTGGCCGCGAATGTCGTTGAGGTAGCCGTCGTTCGTTTCGCCGACGACGGCGTTGACGGAGGCCACGTCCTCGTGCCCGGAGCGCCGAAGGGTCCAACGCACCACGGCCTCGACCGCCGTGCCCACGTCGAGGGTGTTCGTCAGCACGATGGGCGTCTCGATGGTGCCGAGTTCCTGGACCTGGAGAAAGCCCGCCGCCTTCCCGAACCCGTTGCCCACGTGGACGGCGGCCGGCACCTTGTTCGCAAAGAGATCGCCATCGTGGGGGCGAATGGCCGTCACGCCGGTCCGCACCGAATCGCCCTCGATCAGGGTCTGGTGGCCCACCGTCACGTCGTCTACGTCGGTGAGGGCGTTCAGGGGACCCGGCTCGAAGATCCCGGGGGCAACCCCGAAGTGGCGAATGCGTGTCGTCTCGGGCTGGGCGGCGCTCATGACGGGCAGGAGAAGCAAGCCGACGAAAAACGCGAGGAGTGCGGGAGGGCGGGGCATGACAACGGGGGAATCGGCACGAATCGACAGGGGGCGGGACGCCTCAGGAGACGCGGGACCAAAATCTTATCCCCCTGTGATACTTTTGTGATAACATGGAGCGAGGATGAAGGTATACTGCGGTAGCTAAGATGGAAAGGTGTTCAGCGTTCCGCAATCTCTCCTCAAGTTGCCGCGCCACTATGGAAATCCCCCAGCCCTGCACGTCGGACGACCCCAAAGTGGATGCCCTGAAAGCGGGAAGTGAGCACGCCTTCCGCTGCCTGTTCGAGCAGGAGCGCGAGCGGCTCGAAAATTTTGTTCGCAAGATCGTGGACGACGCGGACGAGGCAGAAAACATCGTCCAGGAGACATTCGCCGAGGCGTATCGCCAGATCGGGGACTTTCGGGGAGAGGCAAAAGTCTCAACGTGGCTTTTCTCAATCGCCCGGCACCTGGCCTACGGGCACCTTCGGACGTCGAAGCGCCACAACTACGAGGAGCACGAGACGATCGAATTTTTACAGGCCGAGCAGAGGAATGCCCCCACCGCCACGCAGAAGGCCGTGGAGCGCTCGGAGCGAAAGCAAATCGTTCACGACGCCCTCCAGGAACTTCCGGACCACTACCGGCGGGTGGTGCAACTCCGTGACCTTGAAGAGCAGTCGACCACAGAGACGGCCGAGCAGCTTGGTCTGACGGAAGTCAACGTTCGCGTTCGGCTTCACCGGGCCCGCAAGAAGCTACGCGCACACCTTCGCGACCGGATGGAGCGCTGAGGAAGCGCAAAAACCCCGACCGAACGGGGGCGGTGCCGTTCAGAAATTAATCAGCCACGGCACCTTCCTCCCAGCCCTCCGTGAAAATGTGATCGGTCGGAATGCCCCTTCGGCGGACCACGTCTTCTGTGTCGACCACCATCTCGGGAACGCCGCAGGCGTACACGTGCGGCCGGTGGAGGGGAGAGAGGGCTTTGTCCAGATGCTCCTGCACGTAGCCGGAGGGCCCGGTCCAGCTTGACGGCGGATCCGATAGAATATACTCGACCGTCGCCTGCGCATGGCCGGTCGCCAGACCGTCGAGATGAGCCCGGTACATCAGATCGGCCGGCGTGCGCTCGCCGAATAGAAGGGTGGCGCGACCGGTGCCCTCGTCGAGGTACTGCGTGAACAGCGCAAGCATCGGCGTGAGGCCGGTGCCCGTGGCCAGGAAGAGCGCATCCCGGGCCGGGTCGTGTAGCCGAAGATTCCCGGAGGGCGGTGTGATTGTCACCGTGTCCCCGACGGTCCGTTTGTGCAACCACGGGGAGCAGAGGCCGTCATCGTATCGCTTGACGGCGAGAATGAGGGTATCGGTGCCCGGTCGATTGACTGGGGAGTACGGACGGTAGACCGGCGTTCCGTCCTCCGTTTCTACCCGAACGCTCACGTGCTGTCCGGGCTCGTGAGAGAAGGTGTGGCCGTCGACCCGCAACAGCAATTGTTTGACACGGGGGGTCAGGTCGTACGCAGCGGTGACGGTTGCGTCGTGCATCGCCAGCGTTAGGCAGAGGAGGAGGGAGCGTCGAGGCTACGGACGTATTCGTCGGCGGCGCCCTCGTCGACGAAGAACGTGATCGTTTCGAAACGGGGGCGCCCAATCCATGCGTGATCGGGAGTGACACTCGAATCGGTGAGTACCCGGTCGGCCTCCGTGTCTTCAAACACCGCCGTTCGGCCCTCAATCCCGGCCTCCGTAAGGGCATCTCGAAGCGCATCGACCGTTCGGTACTGTCCGATCTCCTCCACGCCCTCTTCGGGGGAGGGAATCTCAGCCCGGGGAGAGTGTCCCCGAATCTGTACGCGGTCGGGGTCGGCGGTACGAACGACCTGGAACAACGCGGGGGTTGGTTCGGCCGCCAGTGTTTCGGGGTCTGGTCCTTGCGGGGAACGCACCTCTTGGCCCGTATCGGTGGGCGGGTCGTTTCCGTGGTGGCGGCCCACGGTAGTCAGGTCTTCGGGAACGTCGGTCATAGAGCCAAAAAAGACTTTGACTTGTAGTTTGCTACCAGCACTCGTACAATAACGAGCCCCTTCCAACGAGGATACGGGCCTTCTGTGATTCGTCCGTTAAGGCCCGGAGGCGCGGGCCCTGCGCGATTTGTTTCACTTCAGTTCCGGCGTCCCGGTTCCGTATGCGGCGCCCGCTTCCACGGATCCGCGCGGCATTGGGCACGGAGGCAGTCATGGCGTATCCGTTCCGCTACATACTACTGGGGATGGGAGTGGCTCTTCTTTGGGCGGTGACGGCCCCAACTCTTCCGCACGCACAGAGCCTGTCCGACACGCCCGCGTCTCGGCCCGCCGGGGCTACGACGAACGTGTTCGCGTCCCTGGATCCGAACCGGCCCCTTGACGCCCTCCAGGTTCGACTGCCCGACGACTGGGCGCTTCGGTCGGTCCGGCTGCTCCGATACGGGACCAAGACGGTCCCTACGTCTGTCCACCAGGGGAACGAGCCCGGAACGCATCTGGTGGAGGTGGCGCGTTCCCTCACGGTCCCCCATGACTTGGTGCTCCGCGTCCAACTGCCCGATACACCCGGCACGTTCGAGTGGGGCCTGCAGACGTTCGTTCGGGAGGGGGAGACAAAGAATCCCGGAGAAAGGGAGCCGGGAGAAACATCCTCGTTGCGAACCGTGGCGCGGTCCGCCTACCCCGTGATCATTAAGTCGCGACCTGAGCCCGACGGATCAAACCACGCGCTTTCGTTCACGGACGCGTCCGGGGCGCTTGTGCTCCGGGAGGAGGGACGGCCGGCCCTCGGGCAGTCCGCCTCTTTCACCATTGAGTTTTGGATGCGCACGAGCGGGCTCGACGAGGTGATTCTCTCGACGTGGAGCGGTGAGAAGTCGATGGCCTATCCCGCCGAGTTCGTCGTGGATCCGGGGGGCCGCCTGCGCTTCTACACGGGCCGCCCGGGCGAACACCAGGCACTGTGGAGTGCGTCGCCTGTGGCGGATGGGCAGTGGCACCACGTGGCGGCCGTGCATGATGCCTCTCAGTCCCGTCTTCGCCTTCTTTTGGACGGTCAAGCGGTCGATTCCCTGCGGGGGGCGGCCCTACCGGCTGCCCCGGCCCGCCTACCTTTCGTCCTGGGAGGGCGTCGCGGGCAGAACTGGACAGCGGACGCGTCGCCCGGCCTGTTCTCCGGCTATCTCGACGAGCTTCGCATCTGGGGCGAGGCCCGGACCGCGTCGACGGTGCGGCGTACCATGAATCGGATGCTCCCGGAGATGGGGGCCGGAGAGGAGCCGCCGCGTCGGTACCGGTTGGGATTCGAAGAGGACCCATCCGGGATGGTGCAGAACGACGGAGAGGGCATCCGACGCGTGCCGGTTTCTCATTCCTACCGGTCCACCCTCCGTAACCTGCGCGCCGAGAGCAACGGCCAAACCGTTACGCTTCGCTGGACCGCCGAGTCTTCGGAGCTGGAGGGGTTCGTGGTCGAGCGGTCCTCAGACGGTCAAACCTTTCGGCCCGTAGCGGAGCTGACGCCGGCGGAGGCGAAGCGTGACGCTGCGTCGGGGGCTCCCAAGTTTTCGTATACCGAAGACGGCGTGGCGGAGCAGGTCGTGTTCTACCGCATTCGGGTGAAAGGAGCGGAGGGGGACGGCCGCCCCGCCGGCACTATTAAGATCGGTCTCGGGGGCGACAAGTGGCATGCCCCGGTCCGCCTCCTCGGCAACTTTCCGAATCCCTTCTCCGAAACGACCACGGTGGCCTTCGAGGTGGACGAACGGACACCGGTGACGCTCACCGTATTCAACGTGCAGGGACTCGAAATCAGGAAGCTCGTCAACGAGACCAAGAGCCCGGGCTACCACGAGGTGCGCTTCGACGCGGCGGATCTTCCGAGTGGGATCTACTTCGTGCGCCTCCAGACCCCGGCCGGCAAGCAGTCGGATCGGATGGTACTCTTGAAGTAGGGAGGCGACGGGCACCGCCGTTCGGCCGCGACGAGGGAAGGAGCGATTGGTTGCGTGAGCAATTGGCGCTTTGCGACGGCGTTTCTTAAGATGGGACAATCAGAGTACCATTGGGCCGACGGTCGCCCCGTGCCGACACCGTTCCGGAACAGCAGAGATTCCCGGAAGCGTTCAAGCGCGGTGCGCGAGCACAGAATCCTGGGACTCACTCACAAACCAAATCGTCATGGATCTGACCTACTACGGACATTCGACGTTTCAACTCGAGACGCAGGGGACGACGCTCCTGTTCGATCCGTTTTTCGCGGACAACCCGCACACCGAGGCGACGGCGGATCAATTTGATCCGGACGTGCTCCTGTTGACGCACGCCCACTTCGACCACTATGCAGACGTAGAGGGGGTGCTTGCGGGGAGCGATCCGCTGGTCATTGGTAATTTCGAGATTACTCAGCGCGTCAGTGAGGACTACGACCACGATGCCATTCAGCCACTCAACGAAGGCGGGAGTGTGGAATTCGACTGGGGCGTCGTCGAGGCCGTCCACGCCCGTCACAGTTCGTCCTTCCCGGATGGCAGTTACGGCGGCGTGCCGCTCGGCTTTGTGCTGGAGCTGGAGGAAGGGGTCGTCTACAACACGGGGGATACGGCCCCCTTCGCCGAGATGCAGTGGACCGGGGATCTCTGGAACGTAGACCTGATGCTGGCCCCCATCGGCAACGTCTTCACGATGGGCATCTACGGGGCGCTCCACGCCGCCGAGATGGTGGGGCCTGAGCGCGTAGCCCCTCTCCACTACGATACCTTTCCGCCGCTTGAGACGGACCTGGACGTCTTCCGCGACGAGTTTGCGGACGCGGGCTACGAGCCGATGGTCTTCGAGGTTGGCGAGCGGACCCCTCTGTAGCGGTTTCGGGCGTGCTCTTGTTGCGACACGGAATGATCGGGGACGACGGCGGTCCTGTCCGGGCCGGTCGGCGTCCCCGTTTCTTGTTCGAGATTGTAGCA
>PXTG01000049.1:5645-11541 GCA_003023365.1 Bacteroidetes bacterium QH_7_62_13
ATCGGCGCTTCGAGGTAGACGGACTGGACGTGTGGATGACCCACATCGCGGGTCGGCCCGGCCGGTGGCAGCGGGGAATGGGGGAGAAGCTCGCCGCCGACCCTCCCGACGTGCTCGTGTGTGGCCACAGTCACATCCTGCGGGTCGAGCACGTGGAGGCGCTCGACAATGTGCTCTACGTCAACCCAGGGGCGGCGGGGAAGCAGGGATTTCACGACCGAAAGACGTGCCTCCGCCTCACGATTGAGAGCGGGACCCCCACCCAGATGGACGTGATTCACCTGGACGGGGAGGGGGCGTGAGTCGGCCCCGCGGCGCTGGAGGAGAGAACTCCTCGGAGGGCAGTTGAGAGCCTTGAAGGGGGAGCGTCTGTCTGTGAATACGAGAGGGGATGCTTGATAATTTTGGTCTAGGCTTCGTAATATGTCGAAGTAAAGCCTTCCAAAATAAAATACAGCCCCCAGCCATGGTCCGATCAGCACTCTCTACCGTCGCCCTCTTTCTCACCGTCGGGGTTGGGCTGCTCCTTGGATGTCAGGACAACGCAGTTGGTCCCGATTCGGAAACGAACCGCGAAGATGACCCGAGCGTAATGGCGTTTCCCGAGTCTACCGCTACGGAGGCGGTCGACCGGAAGCAGCTCCGTCTCTGCGATAATATTGTCTGGAAGACCGATCTCATACAGGACGCCGTGAATGAGGCCGAGAGCGGAGCCGTTCTCTGCGTCTTTCCGGGCACCTACAAAGAGCAAATTGTGGTGGATGAGTCGGTGACCCTCCAAGGCCTAACTCCTCCTACTAGCGGGGCGCCCGTCGTTATCGAGGGGTGGGTGTCGCTGGAGGCCGAGGGGGCTGCCCTTCGACGCGTTCGGGTGACCCGTGAAGAGCCCTTCAGTACGCCCGGAAGCTTCACGCCGGATCCGTTCGGCGTGCGGGTGAGGGCCAGCAATACGGTGGTGGCACGCACCGTCGTTCGGGGGATCGGCGAGCCCGTGCAGGACGGATCGATCAACGGTATCCAGGTGTTTGGGGAGACGCCGCTGTCGAACGTCCGAGTCGAAGACAACATTGTTCGGGACTACCGGAATGCCGACGACGAGGGAACGCCCGTCTCCGGCGTGGCCGGCATCAAGATTCAGGCGGATGTTTCCGACGTGGTGGTCGCCGAAAACAGTGTTCGTGACCTGCACGGGGCCTTCGGGTTTGGCGTGGTGATCACGACTTCGGCCAGTGCAGACGGTACGCCGAAGAATGTCCTCGTCGAAGAAAATACACTGGCTGGGATCAACGACGGGTCTGTCTTCAACGTTTTTCAGGGCCCAAACGACGGCCGGGACGCCGCCCCCCTTCCGGGAAGCGCCGTTGGACTGGAGGCCAACGCCGCGGAAGCGACGGTCCGGTACAACAATTTACTGGCCCCGAACGGCGCCGAGAGCAAGGATGCGGACCGCTCCCTTATCGCTCAGTGCAACTGGTGGGGGGACCGGTCGGGGCCCACGGACGACGAGAATCCACGGGGACAGGGGACCTGGGTCTTGGAGCGAAATGACGCTGAGATTGAGTATACGCCGTGGCTCACTGCCCCATCCCCCCTGAGATTTTGCTTCGGGGGGAAGAAGTCGGCACGTGGAGGAGGGGAATAAACGTCGGGCCGTACATTGCTAGAACTAACTCCCGTGCCCCGTGCCGGAGAAGTCGGTGACTGTCGTAAAAGAGCCGTACGGGCGGTGTGGGAGAGAAGCATTGAGGGCAGCGGGCCTTGCGGAGAGGGCGTCACTGTCTATCCTTTGATGGCGCAACGCCTCGTACGGACCCGTAGGGCCCTGATTGAGTCCCATGACATTTCCCATAATATTGGAACCTAATTCTCTTACGTAGTGCTGGCAGTTCCGGTTACGATGCCGTCACGTCCGGTCGATCGGGGCTATTCTTGAGATCAATTTGAAAAGGACCGTCTATAGGGCCCGTAGGATCTCAGTAGTTCTGGGCGGGCCCTCCTTCGGCGTCACCATTTTCGACTTGCAGCTGGAGCCGATGTCAGACGGTGGTACCGGCGATTTTGGGGACGAGTCGACCCGAGCGGTTCAGTCCCGATCGTCTCCGTCCAATTCTTCGCTGGAGGAGCAGGCTGTCGAGGCCTTTGGTCTTGTGCAGCGGCGCGTCGACCGGGATGTGGGTCCGGAGCGCCTGCGAGCATTTCTTCAGGTCAAGAAGGTAACCTCGAATACGGTACTCGGATTGCTCGCCGACTTCGGGCGGGCGCGGGGACTGGTCACGAAGGCCCGACGCCTCTCCCCCGCCAGTTTGTTGACGGAGGCAGCGCCCGGCGACCTCGTGTTGACGCCCGACGGGAACCTGGGCGTGATCGAGGAGACGCGCCCGACGACGGGGATCCTGTCGGTGCACAGCTTCGGGCCGGACGAGGTGCAGCGCATGGGGCCCGATCGCCTGGCCGGCCCCGAAGGCCTGGTCTCTCTCCTCCACATCGAAGGGGAGACGCCCCACTTCCTTGACAGCGAGCAGCAGTCTTCGGCGGGACCGGACGTTCGCTCCGCGGAATACATCCACGACCCGCACGACCATCGGGAGAACATCCAGGAAACCTTCGCCAGTCTGTTAAGCCTCCTGAGCGACGAGGGAAGAGATTTGGTCACGGTGTCCGTCTACGCCGCCATGGTGGCGATTTTTTCACTGACGGTCCCCCTGGCGTCCCAGGGCATCATCGACTCGGTGTCGCTGGGGACGTTCACCAATCAGATTGTCGTGTTGTGTGTGGCGATCACCGTTGGGCTGTTGCTGTACGGCGGGTTCGACATCCTGAAATACTACACGGTCGACATGCTCCAGCGTCGCCTCTTCGCGTCCACCTCGATGGAGATGGCGTACCGCCTGCCCCTCATGAAGCGGTCGGAGCTGGAGGGGGAGTACGGGCCGGCCCTGGTCAATCGCTTTTTCGACGTGGTTTCCATGCAGAAGAGTCTGACCAAGATTCTACTGGATGGGCTGGTGTACGCGCTCGTCGCGCTGGTGAGCCTCATTCTCCTCACGGTTTACAGCTCGTTCTTCCTGATCGTGGGCCTGATGGCGGTGCTGTTCACCCCGGTGCTGATTTGGGGGCTGGGGCGGAGGGGCCTCAAAACCAGCATCGAGCAGTCGAGCTTCAAGTACGCTACGGCCCACTGGCTGGAGGACCTTGCCCGGTGCCAGCAGAGCTTCAAGTTGAACGGATCCCCCTCCTACGTGCATGCCCGCACCGACCGGCTGGCCTCCGACTACGTTCGGGCTCGGGGAAACCACTTTCGAATCTTCGGGCGCCAGCTCGCGGCGGCGGCCGCCTTTCGGGCGATCATTATGGGCCTGGCCCTGGGGATTGGGGGGTATTTGGTCACTCAGGGCAGCATCACCCTCGGCCAGTTTGTGGCGGCGGAGCTCCTAATCGTGTACCTCACGAACAACGGCTTTAACCTGGTCAAGCTTTTTGCCTCCGGGTATGATCTGCTGACCGCCATCAGTAAGATCCTCCACGTGACCGAAAAGCCGCTGGAAGAGGTGGGGGGCGAGGAGCTTCCCCCCGGCTCCGGGCCCGCATCGCTCAGCCTCCGTGGGGTGACCGTTCGGTACGGGGGAGAATCCCCTGCGCTCGACGACGTGTCGTTCGACGTGGGGCCGGGGGACCACGTGTGTATCGTGGGCGACAGTGGGGCCGGGAAGACGACCCTCACGCAAGCCCTGGTGCGGATGCAGGACCTCAGCGGGGGCCAGATCCTGTTTGAGGACCGCGACATCGCTCGTCTCGACCCGCAGACGTACCGGAGTGTGGTGGGGTTGGCCCTCCCCACCGACGAACTGTTCAAGGGAACGGTGGAGGAGAACATCACCATGGGACGCTCTATGAGCTACGAAGACGTGGAGCGGGCGCTCCATCTGGCGTGCCTGGAGGACGAGGTGCTGGAACTACCCGACGGGTTGAAAACGCCCATCACCTCCGCGGGGCTCGGCCTGCCGCAGGGAATGGTCCGGCGCATCATGATTGCGCGGGCGGTGATCGGGGAACCGCGTCTACTCATTCTGGACGAACCGTTCAACGGCATCGAGGACCCCGTCCGGAAGACCCTGGCCGACCGCCTGTACGGACACGACGCCTGGACGATCGTGTCCGCAATTGACGACAACCCCGCCGCCGTGCGCCGGGCCGATCAGGTCCTGGTCCTGGAGCGTGGACGAATTGTGTGGCGGGGGGCGTCGGGCCAGCTTCACCACGAGTCCGACGACTTTCTCAACCGACACTTCCCGAGGCTCGTGTCGACGATGCAGGGAGACGGCGTGCCGTCCTGACCGGTGCATCGTCGTTTCGCCGTCCACCGTCCGGAACCCGTTCGTCCCTTTGTTGCATCCCTTCGGTTCTCCTTCCTGTTCGTCATGACCGCCGATCGGTCTGCCCCAGATTCGCCGTCCTCGGATTCGTCTCCTGCGTCCCGTGAGCGACAATGGCTGCGACCCACGGAGGAGACGGATGCCCCCGCGGACCCGCGCCGGACCAGTGCCCTGCAGGCCGCCCAGTCGCCGCCCATCACACGGTCGATTCTGGTCGGGTCCCTGGTCTTTCTTGTGGTCCTTGGGGTGGTCCTGGCGTTCGTGCCGTGGCGGCAGACGGTGTCCGGCACCGGGGAGGTCACGGCGTATGCGCCGGAGGCCCGCCCCCGCACCATCGAAGCTCGACTGACGGCCCGCATTGGGAAGTGGCACGTGGTCGAGGGGGACCGGGTCGCAAAAGGGGATACGATTGCCGTCCTCGAAGACCTAGGGGCCTCGTACTTGGCCGATCAGTTCGCCGGCCAGATTGCCGAGCAACGGACCAGCAAGCTTGAGGGGCTGCGCCTGGAGGTGGAGCGGGCCCGTCAGAAGCTCGCACAGGCTCGTCAGAAGCAGCGGGCCGCCGAAGAGAAGGTCAACAACGCCGCGCTGGGCGTCGCGACGGCCCGCACCCGGCTCGCCCACTCGGTGGCCGCGGCCGCAGACCTGGCGGCGGCGCGGCGCGCCGTGGAGTCGGCCCGGCTCAACGTGCAGCGGAAGAAGCAGACGCTGGAGGCCCGGCGGGCCGAACTCAACCGAAAGGTCGACAACGTCGAGCAGCGCGCGTCGAACGCCGTCGTCCGTGCCCCCATCGACGGAACGATCTCCAGCATCAGCCGGGTGGGGCCGGGGCAGACGGTGAAGAAGGGAAGCCCCCTCGCGCTCGTGGCCCCTCAGACAGACGACCGAGCCGTCGAGCTCTTCGTAAGCAGCATCGGCGCCTCGCTGATCGAGCCCGGACGTCAGGTCCAGCTCCAATTCTCCGGGTTTCCGGCGCTGCAATTCTCGGGCCTGCCCGACGCCTCCATCGGCACGTTTGCGGGAACGGTTCGCTTCGTGAATCCTGTGGATGACGGCTCGGGCCGCTTCCGAATGCTCGTCGTGCCGGACACGTCCGCCGACCACGCCGACTGGCCCAGTCCGGACTACCTCCGCCAAGGAGCCCCGGCACGGGGATCCGTGCTGCTATCGAACGTCTCCCTCGGGTACGAAATTTGGCGTCGAATGAACGGGCTTCCTCCACAACTCACCACCGAGAACACGAACTCGAAGAAGTAGCGCGTCGGGAGGCCCCTGCCTGTTCGCGTTTCTCGCACCACGTCCCGCACGGATGCTTGCTCGCCCCACGACCGCCGTTCTCGTACTTGCGCTGATCATTCCCGTCACTCAGGGGCAGGCCGCTGATCGGCGAGGCATGGATTCGACCGCCGCCGTCCCGTGCTCGTCCGCCGACGACTGCCCGGTCCTTACGCTGGACGACGTTCGTCGCCGGGTTCTGCGGACCAGCCCCTCGGCCCGGGCAAACCGGCTGGAAGGGAGGCGGG
>PXTG01000049.1:11586-13464 GCA_003023365.1 Bacteroidetes bacterium QH_7_62_13
CGTGGATTACCGGCGGGGACTGGGGGCGAGCGTCGACCCGTCGGTCGCGACCTCCCGAGTCGGAGAAACGCGGGTCGGGGTGTCGTTTGCGCCGCTGAGCGGGAGTCGCACCGACAAGTCCCGCGCGGCCCTCGACAAGGCCCAGTTGGAGCCCCAGCGGGCCGACGCCGTACAGGCCCGGAAGCGAAACCGCCTGCTCCTGAAAGTGAGCCGGGCGTACTGGGACTGGGTGAAGGCCCGGCGGACCCTGGCGGTGAGCCGCGACCTTCTGGGGTTGGCCGAGCGGCGGCAGGCCCTCATCACCCAGGAGGCGCGGGCCGGAGAGGCGCCCGCCGTCGACAGCATCGACGCGGCGCGCATCACCGCCAGTCGGCAGGCAGAGGTTGACGAGGCAGTTCGGGCGGTGCAGGAGAAACGCATCAAGCTGGCCACATTTCTGTGGGACGAGGACGGGTCGGCTACGGCCTTTCGCTTCGCGCCGCCGGCCCCCGAGATGCCGCCGCCCCTGGATACGACCCGGCAATCGGCGGCGGTGGAGAGGGCCCTTGCCCGTCGTCCCACGTTGCGGGTGATGGACGTGAAGCGGCAGCAGACACAGATCGACCAGCGCCTCGCGCAGGAGCAACTGCGCCCCAAACTTAAGCTGGAGGCGCAGGCGGTGTCCTATACCAAGCGTCCGACGAACGTCTCGGACGTCAAGGTGGGACTGAAGATTGAACAGCCGCTTTTCTTTCGGGGGCGGCGCAGTGAGGCCGAACGGGCCGACATCGCTCGTCGAAACCTCGACCTGAAGCAGGACATTGCCGAGCGGCAGGTGCGCGCAGACGTAGAGTCCGCCCTGGCCGCCGTGACCCAGGCGCGTCAACGGGTAGAGTCGGCCCGGCGCAACGAGCAGCTTGCCGAAAAACTCCAGCGGGCGGAGCAGGAGCGCTTCGAGCAGGGGCAGGGGACCCTCTTTGTCCTTAACAAGCGAGAGCAAACTCTAGCGAAGGCTCGAAAGCAGGTCATCGCCGCCGAAACCAGCGCCTTCAAGGCGTACGCCACGTACCAGTGGGCAACCGGAACCATCGCGGACGCGTATGTTGATGGCGGATTCTCGGGCGAGAGAGACCGCCCCAGACCGTCGTCGGCCTCTCAATGAGCGGGCCTGCGACCCCCCGAATCCGTTGAAAACATGGAACGACCAGGGGGAGTCACATTCGTTTGATAACGTAGGTAGGGATTCCGATAGTTTGCCTCTAGCCTAGTTGGGAACCGACCGATGATTTCGCATTCGCCCGTCATCATGTTGGCTGTTTTGGTTCTGTCCATCGCGGTTGTCGTATCGGTCTACTACGGCATCCAGGATGACTCCTCGACCCAGAGGCGGCGGCGCCGGGCCCGTCAGCGAGAGGATCATCGACGGGCGATGGAGGAGAGCCGGGACGCCGACGGGGCCCGAAACGCGACGGAGGGGGACGATGGCGTCATCTCCAGCGACGACGCCGTGAAAAACTGGCTCAACCCTGGTCAGCAGCCAGACAAGTAGGGAGTGAGCGTATAGCCAGTTCAGCCCCGGTGTGTCGGGAGGCGACTGGCGCCCGCGGGTCGTTCGTCGTCCGTTTGGGGCGGTCGCCATGACGTCCCTATTCTTCGAGGGAGCATGCCCGAAAAACAGAAGAGCCCCCGTTCAGAAGCGATCTGACGAGGGGGCGCCGTTCACGGCGGTGCCCGAGAGAGGACTCGAACCTCCACGGCCGCAATGGCCACGTGACCCTGAATCACGCGCGTCTACCAATTCCGCCACTCGGGCAGTATCGAGATGCGAGGCTTGCAATTCAGGCGGGGAAGTAATGTTTCGCCCGTCTGCACCGAGGGGCATGAGAACCCCATCAATCA
>PXTG01000050.1:0-9707 GCA_003023365.1 Bacteroidetes bacterium QH_7_62_13
GTTCCGCTCCTCCGTGGGGGTAACCACGTAATGGGGCGGCTGGGAAGGGGAACTCGTTCGGATTCGTTTTTGGTTGAACGAGGCCGAGAAATTCCGGGGATATGCGCAGGTCATCGTAAACCTCCCTAGCGGGAACCGGGCCTTTCCTTTCTCTCCGGACTTGGACGGTTTGCCAACCCGAAATCCGCCCGTCTTGACTGGGGGCGCCCGGGACAAACGAGTGCTAATGGGGCGTCCCTGGAATCATGATTCAGACGGAGGGGACGGTTCGCCGGAAGTCTCTGTCGCCGAAGTGGGCGCCCCATCACCCGCGACGTCATCGTCTAGAAGGCTTTCGGTGGCCACCGTGTCGCTCACAATTGAGCCGTCGTCTTCATCCCCCCCGAAGGCCTTCGTCAAGCGGAGGCTCACGGAATCGAACGCCGAGTACATCGCCGGCACAATGACGAGCGTGAGAAACGTGGCGAACGTAAGTCCCGAGATGATCGCCGTCCCCATCGGGCCCCAGAACTGGGTATTCTCGCTTCCAATTTGGAAGTCGGGGGCGAAGTCGGCGATCAATCCCACAAAGTCAATATTGATACCAAAGGTAAGGGGGACCAGCCCCAAGACGGTCGTGAGGGCCGTGAGCATCACCGGCCGCAGCCGGGTCGCGCCTCCCTCGATGATGGCGTTTTGCTTGGCCATCCCCCGTCCGCGGAGCTGCATGATGTAGTCCACCAGGACAATATTATTATTCACCACGATGCCCGCCAGGGCGATGATGCCGATAAACGTGAAGAGGTTAAAGGGAGTGCGCGTGAGGATGAGGCCCAGCAGCACGCCGATCTGACTGAGTCCCACCGCCACCATGATGATGAATGGGGCACTGATCGAATTGAATTCGACGATCATGATGAGCAAAATCAGCGAGGCCCCAATCGCGAGGGCTGTACCCAGGAAGCCGAAGGATTCCTGTTGTTCTTCGTTTCCCCCGGTGTATTCCAGGGAATAGCCCGACGGCAGCGTTTCTCGATACTCCGACAGTTCGTTCTGGACGCGGTTGAGGACGTCCGGGCCATTGTACCCCGGCGCGGCATCTCCGGAAACCGTGACCACCCGGCTCTCGTCGATCCGGGTAATTGATCCGTACCCGGTTCCTTCCTCGATGTTGGCGACCGAGGTAAGCGGGATCTGCTGGCCGAGGGGGCTCGTGACGGTCAGATTCTCCAGGCTCGTAAGGCTCGTCCGGTCGTCCTTCTGGAGACGCACGGTGATGTCGTACTCGTCGTCCCCGCTGCGGTAGGTGTCCGCCTCCGTGCCCTGGATGGCCGAGCGAACGGTCCGGGCGATCAGGCTTGTCGAGAGGCCGTACTGGGCGGCCTGTTCGCGGTCTACATCAACCTGAATTTCGGGCCGACCAGTATTCAGGTTGTCGCTTACGTCCACGAGGCCGGGCAGTCGTCCGCTGCGGGCAGCTTCCCGGAGTCGCTTTTTGACCTCCGAGGAGATAGTCCGGATCTGCTCGAAGTCGGGGCCCGAGATCTCAATGTTCACGGGCGGACCCGTCGGGGGCCCCTGCTGCTCCTTCGTAAATTCGATTTCGGTACCGGGGATCCCCTGCAGTTGGGCGCGGAGCTTCTCTAGGGTGCGTGACGACGACTCCGAACGATCGGCGTAGTCGACCATGTTCAGGGAAACCCGGGAGCGTTCCGCCTGCTGTGCGCCGCCCCCGAACCGGGCGTCTCCCCCGACGCCCACGTCCACGTTCATGTTTTCGATGTTGGCTTCCGAGTCGGGATTGTTATCGAGCAGCTTCGAAATTCGCTCCTCGATCGTCTGGGCGATCTGATTCGAGGCCTCGACGTTTGTGCCCAACGGCGCCTCCGCATTGATCAGGACGCGGTTCGGATCTGTATCGGGAAAGAAGGCCTGTCCCGTGGGAGCAAGGAAGAAGAGCCCGACGATGAGCAAAAGTCCCCCCAGCGATCCGTGTAGCAGCGCCGCGCGGTTATCCGTAAGGAAAAGATGCTCCGGGGACGGGAGCAGGGCCCCCAGGGCGCCAATCAGCATGATGCCTGCGGGCGCGAGGAGCAAACGTCCCGTTGTGGAGAGGGCAAGCCCCCCCATCCACACATTCAGGCCGAGAATAAGGCCCATGATTGCAAGAAAGCCGCCGCCGAACTGAACCGTGGACCATCCGCCCAGATAGAGGATTTCCACGGAGTGGACGACGACGCCCACCGCGCCCAGTCCGGCGAGGAGTCCGCCGGGAACGAGTAAGAGAAGCGCCGCCGTTCGTCCGGCCGCCAGGAGAACGAGGCCACCCAGGCCGGCCAGGACGAGCCCGCCCGTGAGCGCTCCCAGGGCGCCCGTGTTTCGGAGGAACGCATAGGAGACCGAATAGTCCCGCTGCAGCATGCGCTTGAGGTAGTCCCGATACCAGGCCACAAGCCGCGGCAGGCCCGACTCCACAAAGCGATCCCCCAGGGGCTTCATTGCGTATACGTGGAGCAGGTACAGGACGGGCAGGCCAACCCCGATCACGACGAGGGACTTCCAGTTGGCCAGGCCCAGTGTCACACCGAGCATCAGAATGAGGGCCGCACCGCCGTAGCGGGCCAAGGCGGGCCACTGTCGCCAGCCGCCGGAGCTGTCGTCCTCATTGCCTTTTGCTTCGACGAAGAAGCCGGTTACCACCGGATTGATGACGACGGCCACGAACAGGGAGCTCGCAAGCGTGATGATGAGGGTGAGTGGCATGTAGCCCATAAACTCCCCGATGACTCCGGGCCACAAGAGCATGGGCCCGAAGGCGGACACCGTGGTGGCAGTGGCGGCGACCACCGGGCCTCCCACCTCCGCGGTTCCCAGTCGAGCGGCCTCCCATCGGGAGTATCCCTCCTCGCGGAAGCGATAGATGTTCTCGATCACCACCACTGCATTGTCCACCAGCATCCCCAGGGCAATGATCAGAGAAAACAGGATAATGAAGTTCAGGGTATACCCGAGTCCCTGAAAGACCAGGAACGTGGTAAACATCGACAGGGGAATGGCAATACCGACGAGAACCGCATTCCGGACCCCGAGGAAGAAAAGCAGGACCGCAACGACGAAGATGAGACCACTAATAATGTTATTTTCCAGGTCCGTCACCAGGGACTGCACGTCCTCGCTCTGATCGCCGGTGACGAGCACCTCAGTCCCACTGGGAAAATCAAACTCGTCGAGGGTGGACTTGACCTTTTCGGAGGTTTCCAGAATGTTCGCCCCGGGCCGCTTGGTGATGTTGAGCGTAATCACCTGTGTGGTGCGGCGTTTCGACTCGGGTACGGTTACCATCTCCTCCTCGTCGTTTTCTCGCTTGAAGATCCGAAGTCGCGAGAAACTCGATCGGTCTTCGAACCCGAACACCACGTCGGCCACGTCGCGAACGTGGACATTTCGTCCATTCTGTGTCGTCTTCACCACCAGCTCTTCGATCTCGTCGGCCGGACTCTCAAACTGACCGTCCACCCGGACAAGGTAATTGAGACGGTCGATGTCAATCGATCCGCCGGGAATGTTCGTGTTTTCGTTCTGGATTGTGGTGGTTAGGTCGTTAAAGCTCACGTTGTGGCTTTTGAGCGCCGACAGGTCGGCGTTCACCTGAACCTCGCGGGTGAGACCTCCGAGCAGGTTCGCCTCAAGCACACTCGGAATGCCTTCGAGCTCGTCCTGCAAATCGTCCCCCACTCTCTTCAACCGGGCCAGGGAATAGCTGCCAGCCAGGTTTACCGTCATGATCGGGAAGTCGTCCGTATTGATCTCGTTGACGAGCGGATCGTCCACGGCGTCGGGAAGATCCGGCTGGGCCCGGTCGACAGCCTGGTTGACCTCCTGATACGCCTTGTCGGTCTCCACGTCTGGGGTAAACTCGATGACGACTGTTGAGACCCCTTCCGAGGAGGTCGATCGCATCTCATCAATGTCGTTAATCGAGCTGATTTCCTGCTCGATTACCTGCGTGACCGTGGACTCCACGTCCCCCGGGCTCGCTCCCGGATAGACCGAGGTCACCACGATCTGAGGAAACTCAATCGAGGGCTGCGACTCCTTCGGGATCGTGAGGTAACTGGCGATGCCCCCAACGGCCAGAATCAGGGTGAGCACGGCAATCGCCGTACGATATTGAATCGAAAGGTTGGTAATCTTCATCGGAGGAACGTGTGTTCGTGCAGGGCAAGGTCAAGTCCGCGGGGTGGGGAGTCGCGTCGGCTGGCATTCCGTCGGCTACTCGGTGGGAGGGGTGGGAAGTCCGTCTGCCGACTCGGACGCGTCCCCTGTAGACGACTGAGAGCGCTGCTCGGTCACCTCGACGGCGATTCGGGCCCGAGGGCAACGTCTCGATTGCGCACGACCGTCGTCGAGTCGGATCGGTCGACGACGTACACGTGCGTCCCCGCCTCGTCCCGAACCACTGCCGAGCGCGGGACAACGACTGCGCTGTCGAGCACGGCTCGGGTCACGCGCAGATTCACGCTCATCGCCGGTTTCAGGGTTTCCTCCGGGTTCGGGACGGTGGCCTCGATGGAGAACGTGCGGCTCTCCGGGTCAATGGTGTTTCCGGCAAACGTGACCTCGGCGGTGCGGGGAGAAGTGTTGTACCGGCGGGGCACGATTTGAATCGGTGTGCCCTCGCGGATGTCGTTTGCGTACCGCTCCGGAACCCCGGCCGTTATCCGGACCCGTCGCGTATTGACGATGCGGGCCACTCGCACCCCCGGCGAGACCTGTTCGCCCGCCTCCACAAACCGTTCCTCGACCCTGCCGGTAAACGGGGCGTCGACGATCGTATTGGAGAGACGCTTTTTGGCCTGCTGGAGGGCCGCCTTTGCCTGATTCCGTTCCGAGCGTACCTGTTCAAACTCCAGCGCGCTAATGATCGAATCCTTGTACAGGGGCTTCTGGCGTTCAAATCGATCCTGGGCGAGGTCGAATTGGGCCTGTGCCTGCTCGACAGCCGCCCGGGCCTCGTCCGCGTCGACGGTAGCGACGGGCTCGCCGGATTCGATGCGGGCGCCGCGATCGGCCATCATCGTGATCGTCCCACTGGTTTGGGCCGACAGCTCGGCGTCGTTCAGGGCCTCGACACTGCCGGTCACCTCGATAATGTCGGTGAACGACGCGGGTTCGAGCTGAAGGGTCTCCACCCGAGGGGCTTGGGGCGATCGGTCCTGAGACGCCTCGTCCGACGCCTCACCGTTGCTGCAACCGGCCACGAGGAGAACGGCGCTCATCAGGACAAACGTAACGCGGAGAAAACGAAGAGGACGTAATACAGACATTGCTTGTGGAGCGTGGAAAAGAGACATCGGCGTGACGGATCGAGAATCAACGATGGCGGAGAAGGCGGAGGGTCAGCGTCGGGTCATGAGGTAGGATTCGGACGCCGGGGTGAGGGGCTGACCGAGGGCCGTCTCAAGGTCGCTCCGGGCGACGAGGTAGTCGTGGACCGCCTGCAGGTAGTTCAGGCGACTCTGGTCGAGCTGGTCGGACGCCTCCCGGAGCTCCACCGGGCTGGCGACACCCTGTTCGGCCCGCTCCGATACGTGCTCGTAGTTTTGCTCGGCGCGGCGCACGGTTGTCTCTTGCGACGCAATGCGTTCCCGGGCGTCCTCGAGGTCACGGAGGGCCGAGCGCACTTCCACCGTCACCGCCCGGCGCAAACGCTCACGTTGGAGACGGGCCCGCTTGCGCTGGATCTCGGCTTGTTGCACACGGGAGGAGCGCTGGAAGCCGCTGAAGAGGTTCCAGTTCAACTGCAGGCCCACACTAAAGGACGGGTTCCAGAAGTCGTCGCTGAAGAAATCGCGCTGTTGTTGCCGAAAGTAGAAGGGATCGGTCGGGTCTTCTGGGTTGGTCGTCTGCACCCGCGAGCGGTCGTCGGGCACGCGTCCCGAATAGTTGAAGTTGGCGACGGCCTCGACGCTGGGAAAGAACGCCGCGCGTGAGGCCTCCTTCTCGATTTCGCGGAGTTCTTCGTTTAGGCGTGCTCGCTTCAAGTCGGGGCGGTTCTCGATGGCCTGGTCGATGGCCTTCGACATCGAGATCGTTTCCGTAGAGATTTGCTGGAGGCCATCTTCCCGCTGGTCTTCCAGGCTGCCCCGTAGTTCGATGGGGCGCTGGGGGGAAAGGCCGATGGTGCGCTTGAGGTTATCGCGGGCAAGCCGGGCGCCGTTGCGGGCCTGGATCTGTTGGGTTCGGGCGTTGGACCGCTCCACCTCCGCGCCGAGACGCTGGGCCTTCGGCACCACACCGCCCTCAACCCGCGTCGACACCTCTTGAAGGGTTTCTTCGGCGCGCTCGACGCGCTTCTCAAGGACGCGTGCTCGTTCCTGGGCCAGCAGGGCTTGGTAGAACGCCGTGACCACTTCGTTCGTCGTCTCCTGGACCCGCCGGTCCCGAGCGTATCGACGTACATCTTTGAACTGCTGAGCCCCCTTCACGGACGCAAATGCCTGCTTGCTGTAGAGGGTCTGGGTGAGCTGCAGTCCGCCCTGAAACTGGTTGTCGACCCCAAAGGGATTGCCGCCTCCCCCACCGGGGGAGATGCCGGCCGCGGCGAGACTGTCCTGCTGGCGCTGCTGAAACGCCGGGTACGGGACAGGGCCTGTACTGGGGTTTCCGTCCAGGCGCCGGCGTTCGTTGAAGGCGAGCCACTCGGTTTGCCCTCCGCCCCCAATCAGGTTCGCGGCGTCGCTTCCGGCGAAGGGATTGGCCGTGACGACGTTACGGGTGTAGCTCCCGGTCAGGTTGAGGGAGGGATAGAGGTTGCCCCAGGCTTCCTGGACCTGCGCGTCGGCGTCGCGCAGGTTGAGCTGGGCGCCGCGCAGGTCGAGGTTCCGTTCCAGGGCCGTCCGGACGGCATCCGTGAGGGTAAGGACGAGCGGTTTGTTTGCCTCCGGGACGGTTGAGTACGGATCGGACGGGACGGAGGCAGCCTCGCCGCGCTGCGCGGGGGCCGTCTGTGGGGAGGAGAGAACCGCCCCGGTGCACAAGGTGAGCGCAAGGACCAGAGGGAAGGAGCGAAGAGAATGCATACGTCGAATACAGCTTCGTGCGATTCGCCCGGAAGGACGTTCGAGGGAATGAAATCGTTACATCGAGTCATCACGGCGCGTCTCCAGCCCGTCGAAGAGGAGGGTCGTCAAAAAATCCGCCGCGGCCTCGGCGTCGTGGAGGAGCGAGACATCCGCAAGACACGTCGCATCCGTCGTGTCCCGGTGTTCGTTGAGGGATCGGTGCACGATCAGGTCGTACACGACTTCCAGGAGCATGTACGTCACGGATCGGGTGGGGAGGGGGGAAATGTCACCCTCTTCCGCGGCGGCCTCCACGGCCGACGCCAGGGCCTCAATCGTGCGTTGCTGCTGCCTGCGAAAATATTCGGTTTTCTCGGGATCGTCGCTGAAGCAAAGCCGCTGGGACTCTTTGATGAGGTTTAGAAAGAGGTCTTCCCGTTCCTCGTAGTAGGTGAAGGACTCGACGACGAAATTGTGGAAGGAAGCCCGGAATGATCGGTCGCCGGCTTCCTCGAAGTTCGACCGTATCAGTGCCTGCAGGTCATCGTACGCCTCGTCGAAGAGGGCGAACAACAACCCCTCCTTCCCCTCCTCGAAATAATTGTAGATGGTCCCCTTCCCGAATTCAGCGCGCTCCGCAATTTCGTCCAGGGGGGCCTGTTCGAAGCCCTTCTCTGCGAAAACGGCGGAGGCTGCGTCGAGCATGGCCCGGCGGCGCATTCGGCGCTCGCGCTCGCGGCGGGACAAGGAGGGATTGGAGGCGTCGGACATAATGCTAAAGGTGGGGGTCCGGGATGGACGGGTCGTCAGAATATGACTAATTAGTCATCATTTGAATAGTACGTCATCTTATGACGCGGAGTTCATGTTCTAGAGAAAGACACTGCGAAGACTGGGTAGAGACTGTGGAAACGGAACGAATAGAAAAACCCACCCCGGGACGACGGGATGGGTCCAGCCTCGGCGGTAAGCCCTGATTTCCGATGTGGGGGAGGCCGACGCTGACGGGACGAATAAGGGGAGACGCCGTTCGCTAGACGTACTCCTCAAACTGGTGAGCGTGGAGATACTCTACGACCTGCTTCACCTGCTGGGCGTTCTCGCGGTCGCAAACGAGGACGGCATCGTCGGTGTCGACCACGACCTTGTCGTGCATGCCCACGAGCACGACGAGGCGATCGCCCGCATCGACCAGGCACCGGCTGGAGTCCTGCATGATAACGTTACCCTGAATGACGTTGCCGTGGTCGTCCTTTTCGCTGAGGTCGTACACGGCGCGCCAGTCGCCGACGTCGTTCCATTCAAACGACCCGGGCACAACGTACACGGTGTCGGCCTGCTCCATCACACCGTAGTCAATCGAGATACGCGGGCTGTCCTGGAAGGCTTTCGTAAGGGTGTCCGCGTCGACGTCGCCGCTAGCCGTCCGGACGGGCTCGAAGGCATCGTAGATGTCGGGGAGATGGGCCTTCACCTGATCGAGAATCGTATCGGCCCGCCAGATGAACATTCCGCTGTTCCAGAGAAAGTCCCCGGAGTCGATGAAGCGTTCGGCGGTGGATTGGTCCGGCTTCTCGGCGAACGTACGGACTGGATGGGCCTGTAGCCCGTCTGCATCGCTGTCGCCACCGTCGTACTGGATGTATCCGTAGCCGGTGGCCGGGTATGTGGGTTCGATGCCGATGGTGACGAGAGCCCCGGACTCCTCAGCGGTTTGGAGGGAGACCTCCAGGGTCTGGTGAAATTGTTCGACGTCGCCGATTACGTGGTCGGCCGGAAGAACGACCATGGTGGCGTCCGGGTCGCGGCCCTTAAGCGTAGCCGCAGCGTATGTGATGCAGGGAGCGGTGTTGCGGCTGATGGGTTCGGCCAGAATATTCTCCTCGGGAACGGCCGGCAGCTGTTTTTGGGTTTGCTCTACGTACCGGTCGTGGGTCACCACGAGACACCGTTCCGGTGGTATGAGGCCTTGTAGGCGCGCAACCGTGTTTTGTATGAGCGTGCCGTCGCCAAAAACGTCGAGGAATTGCTTGGGACGTTCCTTGCGACTGGCCGGCCAGAACCGACTCCCGATCCCTCCAGCCATGATTACGGCGTAGTCCATGTCAGAGTAGTACGGTCATGTGCGAAAGACGTGTCGGCGCGTCTAACATACACGCTGGGGCGAGAAGTTGCACACGTTGATCCCCGGTCGTTGCGCGATCCGGACAAAAAGGCAGAACGACGTCGAGGGGGAGAACACGTGACTACTCCCCCCGTTACAGGGTCTTGTCATCACAAATCAGCGGCTCTTCCTCTTTGGAGGACCTGCTGTGATCATCGAACAAGAAAGACGACAAATACTCTACCGGAATTATGGTGCAAGGAACGGTTAAGTGGTTCAGTCCCGCGAAAGGATACGGATTTGCTGAACCCGACGAAGGAGACGACGACGTTTTTCTCCACCACAGCGAGGTTCCCGACGAGGACCTCGAAGAAGGCGATCGAGTTGAATTTGAAATTGAGGAAACCGACAAGGGATTGAGCGCGATCGATGTCGAGCGCGCGACGGAGCGTCAGTGGTAACTGACGCATCGGCGGTCCTGTTTGGGTGCGCTCAGGGCCGTGTCCCAAGTTGAGGCGTCGTAAGATCGGGCCGAATTCGTGAGGGGCCGATCCGGACTT
>PXTG01000050.1:9813-12419 GCA_003023365.1 Bacteroidetes bacterium QH_7_62_13
TGACTGGGTTGAGTCGGGCGACTGTCTCTTTCAATCCCTCCAACAGGGGTAGTCTATCTCTATACGAAATTCGTGTCGATTCGCCGTCGGATTGGTCCCGTCTCCCGGGCACCGTCCGGCGTTTTGTATTGTCGGACCCCCGACCGCCACGGGCCTGCTCAGTGGGGATCCGCTCGGCCCCTCAGGAGCCGGTCTGCAAGATGTTCCCAGGATCCGTTGAACATGGACGGCCCGAGCCGCAGGGGCATCGTCGACGGATGAGTCTGTTCGACCTGATCCGAAGTGGTGCACTCCACATCAGCAGGCTTCTCCTTTCCGAAGAAGGGCCGGAGGGGCGTCCCCGGACCTGAAGGCTGAGAGACGCCGTCGGTGGCCAACCCGCGTCGAAATTGGCGGCTTCCTCACGCGCTCTTCTCGTCCCCAATTCCAATTTTGGCTTCGAGTCCCTAGATTGACCGCTCCTCTCCGGAAGGGGCATTTTCTCGTTGCGCCGACAACTCACTGCGCCCGGAGCTCGTCGTCCTTGCTGCATGAATTACTTGGAATAATGGGCACGAACTGGAATCATCTAGCCGACGATGTTTTGTCGGGAACGACGATTTCTCGCGAGGAAGCCCTGCGTGTGGCGTCGGCCCCGGACGAGGACCTGCTCGCCGTGCTCCACGCGGCGTTTCGGATTCGGCACCGGCATCACGGTCGTGAGGTCCGGGTTCACGTCCTGCAAAACGCCAAGAGTGGGGTCTGTGCGGAGGATTGTGCCTTCTGCAGCCAGTCGCTTCACTTCGAGAGTGACGTTCCCCAGTACGGCATGCAGGACGTTGAGGAACTCGTGGACGGGGCGAAGGAGGCCCACGACATGGGGGCGGTCACGTTCTGTATCGTGACGGCTACCCGCGGGCCGACCGACGAGGAGGTGGAGACCGTTTGCGAGGCCACCCGCCGGATCAAAGAGCAGTGGGACATGGATGTCTGTGCTTCCCTGGGGTTGCTTCGGGACGGACAGGCCGAACGGCTCGCCGAGGCGGGGGTGGACCGCTACAACCACAACCTGGAAACGTCCGAGAACCACTTCTCGAACATCGTGCAGACGCACGATTGGGGAGACCGCGTGCGGACGGTCAAGCAGGCGAAAGCGGCGGGCATGGAGGCGTGCTGCGGGGGAATTGTGGGAATGAAGGAGGCCGACGAGGATCGCGTTGATTTGGCGTTTGCTCTTCGGGAGATTGGGGTAGAGTCGGTGCCCATCAATTTGCTGAACCCGCGTCCCGGAACGCCGCTGGGCGACGCGACGCCGCTTTCGCCGCAGGAGGCCCTCAAAACCCTCGCTCTTTTTCGGTTCGTTCATCCGGAGGCGGACGTGCGCATCGCTGGGGGACGGGAGGAGGTTCTTCGGCAGATGCAGCCCCTGGCCCTCTACCCGGCGAATTCGCTCTTCACCGACGGATACTTGACGACCCCCGGTCAGGAAGACTCGAAAGATCACCGAATGATCAAGCAGGCCGGCTTCACGCCGGCGGTGGTTGGGGCGGAGACTTGTGGGGACGGAGACGTCCAGTCGGACGCCCCCAAGTATATGGAAGGAGAGAGTCGATAGGCATCCACTGGCGCTCCCGCTGAGCCGACCCGCCGATGAGAATATTTTTTCCACGAACCTTCGGGAGAGAGTAGGCGGTCGCATCCGTTCCTTTTCAAATCATTCCTCTCCGTACCATGACCATTCTCGTTGTTGGCGGAACCGGGACGGTTGGCAGTGCCGTCGTCGATGAACTGGACGAGCACGACCTGATCGTGGCGGGACACACCAGTGGGGAGGTTCAGGTGGATCTGGCCGACCCCGCCTCCATCGACCAGCTCTTCCGGACGATCGGGTCCGTAGACGCGGTGTTGTCCTGTGCGGGCGAAGCGGCGTTCGGGGCGCTTGATGAGCTGGACGACGATGACTTCGACCTGAGTCTGTCCAATAAGCTCATGGGACAGGTTAACCTCGTGCGGCGCGGGCTCGATTCGGTCGTCGACGGGGGCGTCTTCACGCTCACCAGTGGAGTGCTCAGTCGGGAGCCGATGGAGGGAAGCGCGGCGATCAGTCTCGTGAACGCGGGGCTGGAAGGCTTTGTCCGGGCGGCGGCGCTGGAGATGCCACGGAATAGACGAGACCCTGGAGGCGCTGGGAATGGACGTGGCGGACAGTCTGCCGGCGGCTACGGTTGCCGAGGCTTATCGGGTGAGTCTAGAGGGAACACGGCACGGGGAGACGATCGACGCCCGTGAGGTGGCGTAGGCGGGCCGGAGGAAGTGGATGGGCCCGCTCTACGGGACTTCCCTACTTCTGCTGTTGTGGTTGGGGATTCACTCTAGTCGACCGGAAATGACGAGGAGTGCTGGATCAGCGTCCTGCACAGGTCGCCGCCGAAGACCCCGCCGGAGTTGGTTGAGAAGAGGTCCGGTGTGTATTGGGACGCCGCTCCCGAACGATTTACGGCGCCTGGTCCCCACTGGTCACAATTTTTCGGGACGACACGATCGTGTCACGGGCGACGCGAGTTCCTCCTCCCGGTCCCTCCCCGAAACACTCGGGAGCGCATCCGTCCCCTCCTCATTCATCCGGT
>PXTG01000061.1:0-17017 GCA_003023365.1 Bacteroidetes bacterium QH_7_62_13
CCAGACCGACCCCGCGAGCCTCCATTTTGTGGTAGCAGCAGACTGGAAATCCTCGCCGAAAGGTGTATCTTTCGAGAGTTCTCGGTCATCGACGGTTTCAAATTCCGCCTCCACTGGTGGTGTTCGGCGCGTCTCATTCTGTTCGTGGCAGGGTGGCCCTTTTCTACTCGACCTCGACTCCGGTCGGGCCACCGTCGGCTTTAACTAATTAGATACAACCCGGGAGGGACGTCGCTTACGTCACGCACGACGGCCATCGAGACGGTGATTTTGCACCCCGCGTGTTTGAAACGATAGGTTTCGGCCGTACCTGGACGCGGAGAGCGCAGGGGCTACATGATGAGGTTCGGGATGATCTCAACCGGCCAGCGGGGGGGGTCAACTGGGGCTTTGCCACCCAGCCGTCCCTTCCCGGTAATCCAGAAATAGGAGGAGCGACGGGGCGATGACGTGTTTTTCCTGAGGGGAGAGGCCCCGCTTGATTCCGGTGGGGGCCAGTTCCTTAATTGGGGGCTGGTATATTCCGCCAATAACATAGCGTCTATTATGGCCGACGTCCCCGACCCCTCGACTGACGTACAAGATTCCGGATCCTCCGCACCGCATTCGGACGCCGGCAACGATCCGGCCCCATGGTGGCGCCGCTGGGTCGTTGCCGTGCTCGTCTTGGGGGGGTTGGGTCTTGCTGTTTACTTCGCCGGAGACATTCCCAAGATCCAGGCTGAGCAGCTGGACGGAGAGCATTATGGATTCTGGTCCGTCCTCCCGCCCCTCATCGCGATCGTGTTGGCGTTCTGGCTCCGTGAGGTCGTGAGCGCCCTGTTCATCGGAATCGCGGCGGGCGGGATCGTTTCCGGAAAGCTAAACATCATCGACGCGTTTTTGCTTCCCGCCATCGGAACGGAGGACTTTGCACTCATCTTGCTCGTGTACCTGTGGGCCCTCGGGGGGCTCATTGGGCTTTGGACGCGCACAGGGGGCGCCCTTCAATTTGCGAAGTGGGCCGGCGAGAAGATGGTGCGGGGGCCCCGGTCGGCCAAACTTTTCACCTGGATCATGGGGCTCGTCTTTCACCAGGGCGGGACCATCTCGACGGTCCTTACCGGCGCCACGACGCGTCCGATCGGCGATCAGCACGATGTTTCGCACGAGGAGCTGTCTTATGTCGTCGACTCAACCGCCTCCCCTGCGGCTACGATCATCCCGTTCAACGTGTGGCCCATTTACGTCGGCGGACTCGTGGCCGGGACGATTCCTCTCTTCGAGACGACGCAGGAGGGCATTGCGTTCTTTTTCTCGTCGATCTGGGCCAACTTCTACGCCTTCTTCGCAATCATCCTGACGTTCCTCTTTTCCCTGGAATACCTGCCCTGGATCCCGAGCCGGCAGATGCGGGAGGCAGTTGATCGGGCACGGACGACGGGAAAGCTTGATCGCGACGAGGCCACGCCGCTCACCTCGCGTGAGCTTACAGAGATGAAGGTGCCGGATGCCTACACGCCGAGCCTCGTCGACTTTATCGGTCCCATCGGGATCCTGCTGGGCATCGCCATTCTGCCGTACCTCTACACGTATTTCTATCTGGGCAATACGGAAGATCCCACGCTTCTCATCGCGGAGGCTTTTGTGCTGGCCGTGCTCGCGGGCATGGGGATTGCTCTCTTCAAAGGCATGGACTTCAACGAAGTGATGGACGGCTTCGTGGATGGGTGTAAGGGGGTCACGATCGGTGCCATCATCCTTGCGCTTGCCGTGTCGTTGAAGGAGGTCGCTGATGCGGTCGGCACGGCCGAGTACGTAGTGGATACGGTCGGGCAGGCCATCCCGCCCGCCATTTTGCCGGGACTCTTGGTTGTGCTGTGCCTCATCGTTGCGTTCTCGACGGGGACGTCGTGGGGCACGTACGCCGTGGTCTTTCCGGTGGCCATGCCGCTGGCGTGGGCCATCTCGCAGGATCCGCTTTTCATTACGCTCTGCTTTGGGGCGGTCGTCGGCGGGTCGGTGTATGGGGATCAATGTTCGCCGATTTCGGACACGACGGTCCTTTCGTCGCTGGCGACCGGCTCGGATCTGATGGACCACGTGTACACGCAGCTTCCATTGGCGAGTGTAGCGGGGGGAGCCGCGATCATTACGTACACGCTGATGGTTGTTCTTTTCGTGTAACCGGAGGGAAGGAGGGTATCGTCCGTGAGGGGACTGCGGCCCGTCAGGCGCAAAAGCGGGTTGTTCTGGGGGCCGTCCCCCACCGTCCAGGAATGCTGGAGGGTCACGGAGTAAAGGTCAACGCCGAAGCCGAGCGTCCTCCCGTTTGCCGCGACTGTTGTGGCGGGTTAGTTGGACAGATCCGTCCTGGGATACGGCAAACTCAATTCTGCCGTCGATCGCTGATAGGGCGATCTCGGTCGCTTTTGCGTCTACCTCCGTCGGATCATCCGTAGCCGAAGAATCTGAGCTTGACGGGAATCCGTGGGGCCCCCAACGCAACAGTCCCCGTCGGAACTCGCGGGGTCGCACCCGACGACCGTCAGGCTGAAAGTGATCGCAATCAGGGAGAGAAAACCGAAGCGGAGAAGGCGGTGTGGTGGGGCGGCAGAGCAGACTGGCGGCATTTTGAGGAGTGACGGCGAAGATGAGGAGGACGCGATGAAAAGGTCCACTCAATCGGACATGGGCATTGTCGAACATCCAAAAGACGACAGCACCTGGGGAATGACGGGAAACGTGGCCAAACCAGGGAGAGATTGGGCGAATTTACCCCAAAGTGATAAACTGTTCCTTCCCAAGCGGGTAGCAGCACTTAACCAAAGGCTCTTCACCTGGAGAAAAAATATCCATCTCATTCAAATTGCGGAACGTGAGGTACCTTCCTCGCGAGAGCCGGAATTTCCGTTTGCCGCATAGCTCAATCAATTTGCCTGCTTCACCAACCACGACTCCGAAACGCACATGGATCATAAGGAAGGACAATACAAAGTTCGCGACCTCAGCCTGGCCGACGAAGGCCGTAAGCGCATCGAATGGGCGGAGAGCCGCATGCCCGTTCTCATGGAACTCCGTGAAGAGTACGCCGACGAGAAGCCGTTTGAAGGATACAAGATCGCCGGCTGTCTCCACGTGACAAAGGAGACCGCGGTGCTCGTCGAGACCCTTCAGGCCTGCGGGGCCGAGGTGGCGTGGAGCGGCTGCAATCCGCTTTCCACACAGGATGATATCGCCGCCGCCCTCGCCAACAATGGGATCGAAATTTACGCGTGGCACGGCCTTGACACCGAGGACTTCTACTGGAGCATTGAACGCACCATTGATACGCCGCCGCACCTAACCCTCGACGACGGCGCGGATCTGATCTTTACCGTCCACTCCGATCACCCGGAGATGGCCGACCACATCATCGGGGGGTCCGAAGAGACGACGACCGGGGTCCACCGCCTCCGGGCGATGGACGAGGACGGAGAGCTTCAGTACCCTGTCTACGCCGTCAACGATGCCGAGACGAAGTGGGACTTCGACAACGTCTACGGGACGGGGCAGAGTACCATCGACGGTATCCTGCGTGCAACCAGCACCATGATTGCGGGCAAGAACTTCGTTGTCGCGGGGTACGGCCACTGCGGTCGCGGCGTGGCTACGCGGGCGAAAGGCATGGGCGCCAACACGATCGTCACCGAGGTCAAGCCGGCGAAGGCACTCAAGGCCACGCTCGACGGCCACCAGGTGATGAGTATGGACGAGGCCGCCGAGAAGGGAGATATTTTCGTGACGGCCACCGGCATGAAGGACGTGATCCGCGGCCGCCACTTCCTGAAGATGAAGGACGGCGCGATCGTGGCCAACACGGGCCACTACGACGTAGAGCTCAACCTGGAAGAGCTTGCCGAGCTTTCCACCGACGCCCGCGAGGTGCGGGAGAATAACCGCGAGTACACGATGGAGAACGGCAAGCGCGTCTACGTCCTCGGGGACGGACGGCTCGTAAACCTAGCCGCCGCGGAGGGGCACCCGAGTGAGGTGATGGACATGAGCTTCGCCAATCAGTTCCGCGCCCACCTTGAACTCGTTCAGCGCCACGAGTCCGGTGAGATGTTGGAGGACAAGGTCTACGATATCCCCCAGGACATGGACAACGAGATCGCCCGGGTCAAACTGCGGACTATGGGCATCAACATCGACGCGCTCTCCGAGGACCAGGAGCACTACGCCACCGACTATTCCGCCGGCACGTAACTCCCCGGATCGACGGAGGGTGATACGCGATCGGCAACGGTCGGTCGCTGCGGACAATGCTCTCGTTTTTGGCCGCTTCGCTCGGGTTGTTACCTGGGCGAAGCGGCTTTTTTCGTTGGAGAAGGTTGCTAACTATTCGAACTTGTTGTGAGCGGCTCACTCGTCGAAGAATACCATCTATTCCCCACTGCCAAGGCAGGGTGCGGGCGAGAACCTGGTCAGATCTGAGTCAATCGCAGAAACACTGAGCCTTACTCCATGGCGATGGATCGTGAACTCGACGCGATCCTTTATCGGTGGAATCAATTTGCGTCGGGCCAGGAGTTCCGCGAGGGGGGCGATAAAAGGTAGTCCCTGCCACAGTCCGTGGAGGGGATATGACCGCGTCAGACCCTGCGGAATCATCCCCCGGGCGATTGGGGGCACGATACCTGAGGTCCGGGAGGAAGAACTTCGTGTGTCGATTCCCCAGAGTGGATTCCGTGGTTGCTCGATCCACGGTTGGGCAGAAACGTGAACCTGAAGGCAGCGGGCGGAGGAAGTCGGAACGAAAGGTCCCCTCGTTGGTGCGGCTCATCAAGAAGCGTCGATTCGATGAATCGTATCCCCATCATGACGGACCTCCGATACCTTCCCGACAGCGACGACGTCACGACCTTCACGGCAACGGTTCAGGACAGTGCCGACGACTATGTCGTGCTTGACGGCACGTATTTTTATCCGGAGGGCGGCGGGCAGCCTGCCGATCGGGGGATGCTTCAATGGGAGGGAGGAAGGGCAAACGTCGTGGACGTACAGAAAGAACACGGCGACGTGCGACACTACGTCGAAGACGTGGAGGGCGACGTGCCGACAGACGGAGACCAGGTAGAGGGGCAGATCGACGAAGAACGCCGTGTGAAGCTTCGCCGGATGCACACGGCCCAGCATGTGGTTTCGAAGGTGGTGCTAGACCTCTTTGACGCACAAACGGCGGGAAACCAGATCCACGTCGACCGATCCCGGATCGACTTCGAACCCGCAGACTTCTCGCAGAACGAGGTGAATGCGATCGAAGCACGAGCCAATGCCGTGCTCGACCAGGATCTGGCCGTTGAGAAGAGAGAAATGGCACGGGCGGAGGCCGAGGAGCAGACCCCGGACGGGCGTGGGCTCCTCGACTTGATCCCCGACCACGTGGACCCGCTCCGCGTGGTAGCCATCGGTGATTTTGACCTCTGTCCCTGCGGGGGGACCCACGTTGATCACCTCGACGATGTGGGTCATGTTCGCATTACAAGTCGAACCTCAAAGGGAGCAGACGTGGATCGAATCGAATTTGAGTTGGAGGACTAAGGGAACCCCATCCAGCTTCGATTGTCTTCGGGTTCATAATGTCTTCTGCGAGCTGTGTCTGCGACCGCGTTTGCTCCGGGCAGCGTCACCACCATCTTCGTGCCCCAAGATGCCGAGTCGTCACTCGGGGTAAGTTTTGCCACGGACGATGGGGTGACGGCCCTCGTTGAGCCCGCATCCGCTACGAGCGTTATCCTCGACGGTCGCCGGGCCGACGTAGCGCCGGTCTCCGGTGTGCTTCGTCGGCTTGACGCCCCGGCCACCACGGTCCACCTCGATACGGATCTCCCCATCGGCTGCGGATTCGGCGTGAGCGGGGCAGCCACCCTTGCCGCTGCCCTTGCCGCGAACACTGAATTCCAGCTCGGATACACTCGTGAGGAGTTGGTGGAAGCCAGCCACCGGGCGGAAGTCGAGGCGGGGACGGGCCTTGGCGACGTATTTATCCAGAATCGAGGAGGCCTCGTGTGGGATGTGGGAGATGGAATCCGACACTCCAGGCGTACCGCTCCTGTCGAGTACGCCTCTTTTGGAGAGATTGCAACCGCCGACGTACTCGGGGACGAAGGGGCGATGGAACGAGTACGGCGGGCTGGACAGGAGGCGATCGAAACCATACAGCTTCCTACCTCGCTGCGTACCATCTTCGAAGTGTCGTGGGGCTTCGCGGACTCCACGGAATTGGCCACCGATCGTATAGCGGAGGTCGTCGCACGCATTAGAAACGAGGGGGGAGCGGCGACCATGGCGATGATCGGGAAGATAGTTGTCGCGACCGGCGAGACTGGAATCCTGGACGACACTACTCGCATCGCCGACGCAGGGGCTCAGCTCCGGTGAGATCGCCCAAACCTCTTCTTATGACCACTCATCTTCTTCCTCCTCATGCCCTCATTTGAAGAGCGTATCATCGAACGACTGGGGCTTGGTCCCCTGGATCGGCGGATCGCCGGCTGGATGCGGCGCAATGGGCTATCTGTTCTCCGGTTCGGATTGGCGGTAATTTTTATCTGGTTCGGACTTCTGAAGCCCCTGGGCATGAGTCCAGCGGAGGATCTGGTGCGAAGTGTCGTGTACGTCGTCCCGCCCGATTTCTTCGTCCCGTTCCTGGGATGGTGGGAGGTGGCGATTGGGATTGGGCTTCTCTACCGCCCCCTGAACCGCACCGCTATCTTTTTGCTCTTTCTGCAGATGCCCGGCACGCTTCTCCCACTCGTCCTCCTGCCCGAGGTGTGCTTCACGCAAATCCCGTGGGGACTTACTCTGGAGGGACAATACATCATCAAGAATGCCGTCTTGATCGGGGCCGCCCTGGCGGTAGGGGGGACCGTTCGGGAGCGCACGCCCTCCGAGGAAGGCGTTCAGCAGTAGGTCCCCAGTCGCTGTTGTTTCTGAATCATCAGCCGGAAGACGGCCCCGAACGTACGCGGCACGCAAGAGGAGGACTCCGGGGCAGCGGCGACATACCCGTCTTCCGGTTCGGGGGCCGACTTTAAATCCGAATAGAACACCGTCCGGCACAACCAGAATTTTCGCAACGGGTCCTACACAGGTCCAGAGCGTAACCGAGCGCGAGCCAGTTGTGGATTGGTCGGCGAATGGATGCCTGCCGTCGCGCATCTACAACCCTTCCTCGGCGAGTCGTTCAGCAATGGAGGTGTAGAACGCGTTCGAGTCGAAGGAGGCGGCGAGTCGTGAGTGGAGGCCCACTTGGCGGGCATGATCGGCGTTCACGGTGCCGAGGTAATTGCCCCATCGTGCGCTACGGACGCTTACGATGCCGTCGTTGACGCCTTCCCGCTCGTGGATATACTTGTTCAGGTACCGGAAGAGGGGATCGATGGGAATATCGGTTCCTTTTCCGGCCTGACAGCCGTAGGACCAGTACTCTACGTTGGGATGATCAGGGACCTCCTCGTTGAAGACGTTTTCTACGTAGTTGGGTGTGAATTCCTCCAGGGCTTGTCGAATGTTTGCGGAGCCGTCCTCCAGAATGTGCGTGCCTAGCCAGTCGGCCATCTCGGTGATCCATTTCCGAACGGTGTCGGGCTGGTCCAGGAGCAGGGTCGCAGCAGGAGACCCCCGGTGGGGAGTTGCCACCGTCACGAGGGCGCCGACTGTCTCGTGCCACCCTTCCTTGCTGATCAGATACCGGGCGTCGAGCCCTCCCATCGAATGGGCAATCAGTGAGAGTTGCTCGGCACCCGTTTCGTCGAGGACGTGAGAGAGCCGTTCCCGCCACATCTTGCACCGGGCTCGCACTGTGTTGTAGGGGGAGACGTTTGGGGCCACCGCGCGTACGCCTCTCGACCGGAGGTGCATCGCTTGCTTATGCAGATGCCCGCCTCGCCGGAACGAGGCCCCGATTCCGAAGCCGTGCATCAGCACGATCGGATGCTCCGTCGGAATGACGGGTGGCTGGGGGAACGGCTCAAGCCCCGTGAAGCGCTGAAAGGCCGTGGCGGGAAAGGTGTCGGGCTCAGCCATCGAAATTCAGAATTAGTGAGAAGAGGGAAACGGTGTCCGTTCCGTCCTTTTTTGCCGAGACACTGATCGGTGGGCATCAGGTAGGAAGGGCTCCGACGAGGGGGAGCGGACGGCCGAGAAAAAGGGCCTCGCCCCCGACGACGACGGCCGCCGCAACGAGAGGGACACGAATGTTATCGTTCACCGGGGCGGGGATCGCTTCGACGACGGCCGCCACGACCACGCTGGTCGCAGCGGGGCCGAATGCAAGGGACGAAAACCCTGCCATGACGGCGAACCCAGTAACAATGAAGGCCGCACTCCCCTCGACGGTTGCCGAGAGGTTTCCCCAGGGGTGGCGACCCAGCCGTCGACCTACGAGGGCCGCCGCGGCATCGGCCAGCATCGTCATTGTGAGCACGGGCACTGCCACCCGGAGTGGAAAGATGAGGGCGAGTAAGGCTGCCCCGACGAGCACGCACGTCGCTCCGTTGAATGTGACGCCCTCACCAACGTCAGGAAGTTCTTCGGCCCGCATGAGGGGCCCGAAGCCCCAACGGATCCATGCGTTGAAGGCCGATGAATATGCGCGTAGAAGGTCGGCCACGACGGCCACGACCGCACCGGCCCCCACGACGTACAAGGCGACGGGCATTCCCAGTCCCCACATGCCGAATGGAATGACGAGTGCAAGCAGGTGAAGCGTTTTCCGACCGACCTCGGCGGAGTACGAAAACGGATCGGAGGCAGCAGACACTGCGACAGAGGAGAAAGACGGGAAGGAAATGCGTCGCATCCCGAACCACCGACTAACGCAAAAGTTCTCGGTTCGGGGCTCAGTGCCGGTCCCGGGGAACGTGCCCCGGATCTGCTCTTTCGTTGTACGTGAAATTTTTCCTCAAATAGCCCTCACCATCATGTCCCGTCTTCTGTTTGCGTTCCTTCTCGCTTGCTCCCTCCTGTTAACAGGTTGCGGGGGAGACGAGTCTTCCGACGCCGAAGAAATGGCAGAAGGCCACGAGGGAGACACGCCGGCCGCCACGGAGGCTGCTCGTGAGCCCTCGATTCCTGTTGAGTCTCGCGAGGTGACCTACTACGATCCTGATAGCGATGAGTCCGTCACGGGGTACCTCGCCGTGCCTGCGTCTCCAGATTCGGTACTTTCGGCCCGAGGAGTGGACCCGGCGGCTACAAGTTTACCGGGAATTGTCGTCATCCACGAGTGGTGGGGACTCAACGACAACATCCGAACCGCTACACGCCGTCTGGCGGGGGAGGGGTACCGAGCCCTCGCAGTTGATCTCTATTCCGACTCTACGGCCCAAACCCCCGATCGGGCACAGTCTCTCATGCAGCAGGCCACCCAGGACCAGGCACAGTTGATGGCGAACGTTCGGGGTGCACACGACTACCTTTCTTTGGAGATGAATGCGCCGCGAGTGGCGGTGCTGGGCTGGTGCTTTGGGGGAGGGATCACGTTCCGCGCCCTGGCGGACCGCCCGACGTCCTTCGATGCGGCAGTGCCCTACTACGGCACGCCGGAACCGATGACCGAGGAGGCGCTGCGGGCGCTCACCACCCCCGTTCTCGCTCACTTTGGGGAACAGGATGAGGTCGTGTCACCGGAAGAAGTTGATGCACTGGAGTCGCGACTCCAGGGAACCAACGCCGACGTGCAGGTTCACCGGTATGATGCGGGCCACGCCTTCGCCAATCCCTCGGGCGAGAGCTACGATCCGGACGCGGCCTCGACGGCCTGGTCGCGTACCACTGCGTTCCTCCGCACTCATCTCACCACTGGATCCTCTCAAGACTAAGCGGTTGTAGGACGCTGCCCCGGTCCCCATGGCCGTCTTCGACTGAGAACCGTCTCGTTCATATGGTCTCTTCCTCGACCAACGACGGATTTGTGCTCCTGTGGAGTGGAGGGAAGGACGCCATGCTCGCGCACGACGTTTTACACAGCCAGTCCCCTCGGCGCATCGGCGCTCTCCTGACGACGGTCGTGGAGCAGCGAGACACGGTAACGATGCACGGAACCCCTCTCGCGCTCATCCAGCGTCAGGCCGAGGCCTTGGGGATTCCGCTTCACGTGATGGAGGTTCCGGCAGATGCCCCCAACGAGGTGTACGAGAACCGACTCCAGCGGGTCGTAGCCCCCCTGATGAGTGACGGATACCAGACCATCGTGGCGGGCGATCTTTTCCTTCAAGACATCCGGGCGTACCGCGAGAAGATCTGCCAGGATATTGGGGTTCGGCCGCTCTTTCCGCTTTGGCAGCGAGATACGATGTGGTTGGCCCGACGATTCGTCGAGCGAGGGTACCGGGCCGTCGTCACGTCCGTCGACACTACGCAATTGGACACTGCGTTTTTGGGACGCTCTTTCGACACGGCGTTTCTCAATGACTTGCCCCACGACGTCGATCCCTGCGGGGAACACGGAGAATTTCACACCTTCGTCGTCGACGGTCCGCCGTTTGCCGATCCGGTGCCGATTGCGAAGGAAGAGATATATGGGGAGGACCGGATGCGCTACGTCCGGCTGCGCGAAATTGCTCGGGGGACCGCAAGTGGGGAGGAAGAACGAGGAGATCGCTCACCCCCTCGGCCAACGTAAAAAAGCCCTTCGCCCCGATCGGGACGAAGGGCTGTGGCTGTGCAGTTTGTGGGGGCGAGAAATCGGACGACTACTCATCCCCATCGGTCGCGGCGGCCGAAGCCCCGCCCGACGTGTCGTCGACGACCTCTCCACCAGACGTTGCATCGGGCTGTCCGTTGGTGCCGTTACTCTGGCCGGCGGACCCGGACGAGAAATGCTCTTCCTCGTCGGTGTCGGCAACGTCGGCCTCTCCCTTCTTCACTTCGAAGGAAAGCTCCTCCTCGTCGTCCTCGTGGGTAATCAGGACCCGGTCGCCCTGACCGAGTTCGTCGTGGAGGATGTCCTCGGCCATCGGATCCTCCACGTACTTCTGGAGGGCACGGCGGAGCGGACGAGCCCCGTACTTCGGGTCGAAGCCCTTGTCGGTGAGGAACTCCTTCGCGTCTTCGTCGAATTCCAGCTCCAGTCCGAGCTCCTGGGCACGGTCGAAGAGATCCTCCGACATGATGTCAATGATTTCGAAGATGTTCTCCTTGTCCAACGGGTGGAAGACAATCACGTCGTCGATCCGGTTCAAGAACTCCGGATTGAAGACATTCTTCAGGGCGTCCTCGACCGTCGACTTCATGGATGTGTAGTCCATGTCGCCATTATCGGACTGGGAGAAGCCAATGCCCTGCCCGAAGGACTTGATGTCCTCCGTACCGATGTTGGAGGTCATGATGAGGATCGTATTCCGGAAGTCCACCTCGCGGCCAAGGCCGTCGGTCAGGATCCCGTCGTCCAGGACCTGGAGGAGGATGTTGAAGACATCCGGGTGAGCCTTCTCAATTTCGTCCAGTAGAATCACCGAGTACGGCTGTCGGCGGACCTTCTCTGTCAGTTGACCGCCCTCTTCGTGACCGACGTATCCCGGAGGGGCCCCCACGAGGCGGCTGACCGAGAACTTCTCCATGTACTCGCTCATGTCGATGCGAATGAGCGAGTCCTGAGAATCGAAGAGGTATTCGGTCGTGACCTTGGCCAGCTCCGTCTTTCCGACACCGGTGGGGCCGAGGAAGATGAACGATCCGATGGGCTTCTCGGGATCCTTGAGGCCGGCCCGAGTCCGGCGGATGGCCTTCGAGAGCTTCTCGATCGCCTCGTCCTGCCCCACGACGCGTTCCTTGAGGGCCTCCTCCATGTTGAGCAGCTTCTGCTGCTCCGGCTCACTGATCTTGTCGACCGGAATGCCCGTCATCATCGCCACAACCTCGGCGATGTTTTCGGAGGTCACGTCGTGAATTTCGGTCTCGGCCTTTTCCTCCCATTCCTTCTTGGCCTGCTCGAGCTCCTCCTGGAGGGTCTTCTCCTTGTCGCGGAGGCGGGCTGCTTCCTCGAAGCGCTGGCTCTTCACGACCTCGTTCTTCTCCTCCTGGACGTCCTCAATCTGTTCCTCAAGCTCGAGAATTTCGGGCGGGACTTTGATGTTGGACAGGTGAACGCGGGCTCCCGCTTCGTCCATCACGTCGATCGCCTTATCGGGGAGGAAGCGATCCGTGACGTACCGGTCACTAAGCTTCACCGCCAGCTCAATGGCCTCGTCGGAGTACCGGACGTTGTGGTGATCCTCGTAGTACGACTTGATGTTCGAGAGGATGTTGATCGTCTCCTCCGGCGTAGACGGGTCGACGATGATCTTCTGGAACCGACGGTCAAGTGCGCCATCTCCCTCGATGTTCTGCCGGTACTCGTCGAGGGTCGTTGCACCGATGCATTGAATCTCCCCGCGGGCGAGCGCCGGTTTGAACATATTCGAGGCATCCAGGCTTCCGGAAGCACCGCCGGCACCCACAATCGTGTGCACCTCATCGATGAAGAGCACAACCTCCGGGCTCTTCTCCAACTCCTTCATCACGGCCTTCATTCGCTCCTCAAACTGACCGCGGTATTTGGTGCCCGCGACGAGGGAGGCGAGGTCGAGCGTCACGATCCGCTTGTCGTAAAGAACGCGGCTAACCTTTCGCTCCACGATGCGCATCGCGAGGCCCTCGGCGATGGCGGTCTTTCCTACACCGGGCTCGCCGATGAGAACCGGGTTGTTTTTCTTGCGCCGGCTCAGTACCTGAGCGACACGTTCGATCTCTTCCTCGCGCCCCACGATGGGGTCGAGTTCGTCCTCTTCGGCGAGTTCTGTAAGGTCCCGACCAAAGTTGTCAAGCACGGGGGTCTTGCTTTGCTCCGATTCGCTACTCTCCTGTCCGTACCCGGATGAGAGGCGGCCTCCCGAGCCACCGCCTCCGCTGGAGGACGAGGAAGAGGATGAGGTCTTTCCGCTGATAATGGAGTCAAGTTCGTTACGCACGGCGTCGTAGGTAATGGAGAATCCTTGTTGCAGAATTTGAGCGGCGATGTTCTCATCGTCTCGAAGCAGACTTAAGAGCAGATGCTCGGTCCCGATCACATCACTCTTATAGAGCTTCGCCTCAAGATACGTGATTTTGAGCACCTTCTCCGCCTGCTTGGTCAACGGGATGTTGCCAACAGAGGCAGCATCCCCGGTGCTCCGCACCGTATCTTCGACGGACTCTTTCAACTCAAGCAAGTCACACCCGAGATTCCGGAGGATCTTGACGGCGATGCCGTCGCCCTCACGGATGATGCCGAGAAGCAAGTGCTCCGTTCCAATGTAGTCATGTCCGAGACGAACGGCTTCCTCACGACTGTACGAGATTACGTCTCGAACGCGGTTTGAGAAGTTGCCTTCCATACCTAGCCTGTGTTAAATACGAAAAGTGCCGCGTCGGCACCTGCACGAAGGGGGAAAAGACGACAGCAAGGGATGCAGCCCCTTTGATAGACCCCGCGGCGTGAAGCACGTCAGTGCTACTAACCATCCGTTTACGTTCTCTGTTCCTCCCTCTCAATCCCCACGCTTTCTCAGGACAGTCCCGACGCGAAGCGTTACAGGAGAACGACACTCCCAACGCATCGAGGTGCAAGTGCTAGTTAGAGGATCCCGCAAAAGACGAGCCAAGAAACAAACTCACGACACTTTTACGCGGCAAAGCTCGCGCCGCAACCGCACGTCTCAGTTGCGTTGGGGTTTTCAAACGTGAAGCCCCGAGCGTCAAGGCCGTCGTGATAGTTGATGGTCGTCCCCATAAGGTAGAGCCCGTGGCGTTGATCCATGTAGACGGTGATCCCGTCGATCTCGAACTCTTTATCCTTTTCGCGCTTCTTATCGAAGCCCAGTACGTAGCTCATCCCAGAACACCCGCCCCCCTTCCCACCCACGCGTAGGCCGTACCCGTCGGGGATGTTTTTCTTCCGGATGATCTTTCGAATCTCCTGAGCGGCGGTGGTGCTGATATCGATAGGCGTGTCCGGCGTCGTCTCCGTTGCTGTGGCCATGGACGAGGTACGGATGCGTTCGAGAAGCGAGAGTCAGGATCGACGTTGGGCCTTACGCCCCGACGAAAATTGCTGTTCCGTCCAGAACGGTGCGTGCGGAAGTCTCAGAGGGAGCCCGATACCCGGTTGTCCCCTAAATCGTTTTGCCCACCCCTATGATGGACGAACGGGAGTGCAGTGTTTGAGGAGAAATATTGAACGGTATTGGGATCGTACATCGATCCTTGCTTCGGTAAGCAGCAGACCCTCCTCATTCGATTCAGTTCAGGGGACGTCCAACGACAATCGGTTTTTTGAACGTGGCGATGGTTCCGGCCTCCGTCTGGACGGCTTCGAAGTGGACCACGTAGACCCCGATCCGCACCGGGTTGCCCGCGTCGTCTCGGCCTTTCCAAATCAGTTCACCTGATCGACCGGACAGACGGGCATCTTCCAGGGTTCGAACTTTTCGTCCCCGGGCGTCGAAAATACGGACTCGAACGAGGTTGGGCACTGTTTCTAAAGCGTACCGGATGCGGGTCGCCCCGTCACGCTCGACGGAGAAGGGACTCGGCTCGACCTGAAGACCGAGACTCGGTGCATCCTCAGGGGGCGACAGGGAGACAGCGTTCCGTTGCCCAGGCGTTCCGCCCGCGGGATCGGTACTGCTTGTCCAGTTGCTTTCTGCCTCAGGTGGACCCGAGGTACTGAGTCGTTCGAGCGCTGTCCCCTTCGTTTCCTCAAGCGCCGGTGCATGCCAGTCAGGGGAGTACTCGAGGCCAGCGAGCACCGTGCCGTCGGCCCGGTGGAGACGGACTCGGTCCCCATCGTTTCCAAGACCGAGACGCCGGGTGTCGACTGCGAGAAAAGTCACCGAGTCCCTGGCCAGTGGGGCGTCGGGAAAGGCGGCGGCAAGTTGTGAAGAATCCGGGGAGGAAGGAAAGGTTGTCGTAGCGGTGATAATGCCATGCGTAGAGGGCGGGAGAAGCGCGCGCTCCCCGGCTTGGATCGTGTCGCTGGTTCCGCGCTCGGTCGGGCGATCGGTGACGAAGAGGCCACGGACCGTGACGGTCCGATCCGTGCGATTGAACACCTCTACGTATTCGACCTGATTGGGGCGGTCGTCGAAGTCGTCGGCCCTGGGATCATACAAGATCTCGTTGATAATCACGTCTCCCTCGCTCGGGCGGAAGCCGACTGGAATCGCGGTGGTCGGCAGCATGTTGCCGACCCGGTCTTCTACCCCGTCGACTTCGATGGTCGTGCCGGATGGAGAATTTGCGAGCGATAGGGTGACCACCGTATCACGAGAGAGCGTCACATCGGTGACCGTGGTTCCGGAGAGGGAAAAAGCATCCGACGTTACGGACGATGCATTCAGCGGCTCCGAGAACGTGACAGCTATCTGCTGCCGGGGTCTCTGTTCGGCGAAAACCGGTTGCGGCGGGGTCTCGTCCGGATCGTACAGACTGTTTCGGGCGCCGGGCGTCGCCCCAGCGCTCGCCTCGGATGTCCCGAAATTTGAAGGAGCCTCGGAGGGTCCAGCCGGATCGATCCGCTCCAGAGACCGACCATTGGTGGCCCCCCAACTAGCCCGGTACGGCACCTCGTCAATGATCGTTGCGCTGGGGGCATGCCGCAGGATAACAGTATCACCGCTATTGTTCAGGGCATCCCAACCCTCAGGGGCCTGAAAGGTCGTGCGCGGAAAGGTGGTCTCGAACGCCGTTGGATCGCGCACGATCACGGCGTGCGAATCGGGAGGGAGCGGCGTGAAGCGCGGGGCGAGGCGGTCGAAGTCGCGATTCTCGTCGGCGTATTGCAGGGTTCCGAGATCGACGACGTTCTCCGAGCGGTTGTACACCTCGACAAACTCGTTGGACGGAGGGGATGGGGCGTAGAGAATTTCGGAAATGATGACATCCCCTGGGGCGAGAGTTCCTGGTTGGAAGAAACGGAACGAGGCTTCCGTCTCCGGCTGGACGTTCCCGGGGGGATCCGCCACCTCGGTCGCCACGAGTGTAAGAGAACCGGAGGGAAGACGCCGGTCAAGTGTGCAGACAACTCGCGCGGTGGCCGTATCGACCGTGTTGACGGACGTAACATCGGGAGTGTCTTCTCCACCCAGCGAAAACGCGGAAGCCGTGACGGTGCTCGTGTCCAGCGGCTCGGAAAACGTGGCGAGGAGCGAGTCCCCAGTCGGGGTAGGGCGTACCTGGTCCAGAACAGGAGGCGTTTCGTCGGGGTCGAAAATGCTGTTCTGTGTGCTGGGGGTGGCTCCAGCCTCGGCCTCGGAGGATCCAAAATTACGGGCCTGGGTGGAGAGCCCATCGGGGTCGATTCGTTCAAGGGAGGCTCCATCATCACCACCCCACGACGGATCGTAGGGCACCTCGTCGATGACGGTCCCGGAGGACCTGTCGCGTAGCGTCACGGTGTCGCCGCCATTGTTTAGCGCGTCCCAGTCCTCAGGCGTTAGAAAGCGTACCGACGGGAACGCCTGCGCAAACGCCGACGAATCACGGACGAGGACGACGTATTCGTCGGGCTTCAGTAGAGAATCGGTGGAGGAAACCCGGGAAAAGTTGCTGTTCGCGTCGGCGTATTCGAGCCGACTCAGTTGAACGGCCTCGGACGATCGATTATAGAGCTCTAAGAATTCGTTCGAGGCCGGGGACGGCGCATACATCACTTCGTTGACAACCACGTCTCGAGGACTGGGGCTTTGGCCGAGCCCAGTCCTCGGAAGAAAAACCAGCAGTAGGACGAGACAGAGTCGACTGGACATGACGACTGCTCCGATAAAATGAGACGATCCTAAGAAATGGATGGTCGTCTCTTAAGGTAAGCGGGGCGCGGAACGTCGTCAAGTCTGTCCTCGCGTGGGAAGTAGGGGCGGTGAGCGAACCGGTTACCGACCCCCCCTAACGCCTCCCATTTTCGGAGGTGGAGACGTCGTCCGGGGACGAACCGCCCGCACAGGTGAGGTCGTGCGTCAGGTGGTTCATGAGGACG
>PXTG01000061.1:17040-23681 GCA_003023365.1 Bacteroidetes bacterium QH_7_62_13
GGTGGGGGCAAGCGGGGTCTCGTCGATGTCGAAGCGATGATGATGGAGTGGAAAGCTCGTCTCTGGTCCCGAAGCTGTCCCGACGCGAATGAATGCGCCCGGCACATGCTTCAGATAGTGGGAAAAGTCTTCGCCCCCCATACTGGTTTGTTCGATCCAATGAATGGCCTGCTCCCCGAACGCTTCTTTGATCGTGTGTTCGACGTTCTCGATGACGGTGTCGTCGTTAAGGACCGGCGGAGAGCCGTCCTCGAAATCCAGCTCGATGTGGACCTCGTACAGGTCCTGAAGCCGTTGCACGGAGCGACGCATGTATTCCCGGATGGTCCGCCGATCGTCGGGCGCGGTGGTGCGCAAGGTTCCCCCGAACGTGGCCTCCTCGGGAATCACGTTGTGCGCTTCACTCCCATCCATCTTGGTGATCGTCAGGACACTCGGGTTTCGGGCGTCGGTAATGCGGCCGGAGACCTGGTAGAACTGATTCATGAGTTGAGAGGCAACCCAGGTCGTGTCCACCCCTTCGTGGGGGCGAGCGGAGTGTCCGGTACCTTCTTGTTGAACGCGAACGTCGAAGCGGTCGGAAGAGGCGGTGGCCGCCCCCTCGATCAGGCCGTAACGCCCCACGTCCAGCGTCGGATCCACGTGGATAGCGTACAGGGCGTCGAGCCCCTCGACGATCCCGGATCGAACCATGAGCGGGGCCCCACTGGGCAACCCTTCTTCGTTGGGCTGGAAAAAGACGCGTGCTCGACCGTCGAGCTCATCCCGGTGTGCATGAAGCGTGAGGGCCACGCCGATGCCGACCGCCGTGTGGGCGTCGTGGCCGCAGAGGTGGGCGACATTCGAGTGTTGGGAGCGGTAGGAAACCCGCTTTTGATCCTGTGTGGGAAGGGCATCGATGTCAGCCCGGTACCCTACGTGTCCCCCCGAGCCGGAGCCGTCGATGTCTACGTAGAGTCCGGTTCCGGCGACCGGCCCGTGAACGTCGAGCCCGTAGGATTCAAGGGTCTGACGAATAAAACGGGAGGTTTCGTGCTCGTTCATGCCCACCTCCGGGTACATGTGGAGGTGACGACGGATCGTTACGAGCAGTTGAGCAAGCGGCTGTTCGCCGTCTGCCGTATCGGCGAGGGGGGCGGGAAGATGATCTCTGTCGGTTGGGGTAACGCTGGATATCATTTGCAGAAGTGGGCTCATTCGACACGTCCGAGCCTGACCGAGTGACGTCCGAGAGGCTCCGGATACAGGCATTAAACCATACGGCCGGTCCGGCCGAGAGATTCGGCCAAATGCTTACGCTAACCCGAAGCGCTTGCGAAGAGTCCACTCCACGGCCAGCAGTATAAGAACGACGATCAGAAGCAGGGAACTCCGCCATAACTCAGTTTCGCTCGACTCCGTAGCGACGGTTGCTGTGAAATTCTCAGACGCGGCGAGGTCCGTCGGTAGGGTTTCGACGTTCCCCGAGGTGTAATTCCGCCCGCCGGACCGGGCCGCAATCTGGCGCATCAGGACGGGGTCGGCCCGCGTCTGCTGATACTCCACGCGGAGGGCCCCGACTGAGAATTGGCCACGATCGGTGCCCAAGCGCGCATCCGCCCGTTTGGCAGTCGCCTCATACTGATACGTGCCCTTCGGCAGGGTCTCCACACTAAGCTCGTAGCGCCCGTTTCCGACGGGCTCCATCGTAAGTGGATATTCGGTACCGGAAGAGTCCGTAATGGTGACCTCAACGGTCGCGTCGGCCACCGGACTCATGCTTTCATCGTACACCTGACCCGTGAAGGAGACAGGAGCGTCTCCCTGGAAGGTAGGCGTCGTGGGCTGCACGCGAACTTGTCGGTCGTCGCTCTGAGTGGCGGCCCAGCGAACCAGGTTTGAGATGAGGCCGGGCCAGAGTGGATCCGCGGCCGACAGGTTGGACGACAGGGTTGCCCAGCGCCAGGTGTCCGTGGCAAGCACGGCCGCAGTACGTTGACCCGCACGGCGCCGGACGACGAGAGCGGGGGCGCTTTCTGAGGACGTCTGCCGGCGTGCCTCGGCCAGCACCGTCGCATCCGGGGTGGGCGACCAGTTCGAAGAGGGAACGGCGACGGGAGGAAGCTTCCGGAGGAGACCAATCTCGGTATCCTCGATCTGGAAGACGGGGTGGGAGCGGTCCGCCTCCACTGGCGTCACGGCGGCTTCGGTAAATCGGAGGGGAGCAGAGGGGGGCTGGACGGGAAGAAACTCCGAGAAGGAACTGCGCCAGGCCTCAAGGTCCGTCTGCCGGTCCAGGAGAAAAAGGCCGGGCATCCCGGCGTCTAGAGTGGACGAAATTCGTTCAACGGCCGATTTCGGGACGGCGGGACTCGGGAATCCAGCACTCACGATCACGTCGTACCGGGAAAGGGTGTCCGGTAAGGGACCCCCGTAGAAAGAGCCGTCCGTCTGCGGGACCCGTGCCGTCACGGTCGTGTTCGCGTCTCGCTCCAGAACCCGTCGAACGGCCGCGAAGCTAGGGGAGGGGGCCGCCCCCAGTACCAACACCTGTCGCTTATTTTCCAAGACGCGTTGGGAGACAGAGCGTTGGTTGTTTCGTGAGGTGGCCTCCCCCTCCACCGTCGACACGAGCACAGTGAGTTGCTTCAGGCCTGCCGTCTCAGGGCGGTACCTCAAATCAACCGGTAGCTCGGCGGTCCCGGGTGGTAGCTCTACGCCCGTGCTGTCTAGAACGGTGCCGTCCTGGCGGAGCGAGACGGTGACCGTTTCCCCTCCCACGTCGTCGGCTCCCAGGAGGGCGCGGATCGGGACCTCGGTATCGACGTAAGCCCGGTCATTCGTCGTCAGTCGGCGGACTTGGAGGTCCCGGCGACGGGTGGTATCCCCAACCGTGACGGTGTGGACGGGAACGGAAAATCGGTCGGCCACGCGGGCTGGATTGCGTCCTCGGTTATACTGGCCGTCCGACAATAGGGCGACGCCACGGAGGTTTTGCCCCTGGAGCGCATCGGTCACCTCCTGGAGCGCCGCGCCGTGATCCGATCGCGTTCCGTCAAAGGTGAGGGAATCGACCGAAAACGAGGAGAAGGCACGAAGCGATTGACTAAAACTGAAGAAACGGGGGGTGCCGGGGGTTTCCTCCCGAATCGCATCCAGTGTGGAACGGAGGCGGTCCCGGGTGTTCTGGGCGGAGGTGTCTTCGACCCCGCCGCTTACGCGCATGCTTCGGCTATTGTCGATCAACACGGCGAGTACGGGAGGTTGCTCCGTCTCGTTGAGGTGACGGACCACCGGTTCGAGGAGGAGAAAGCAGAGCAGGGCGAGACTCATGAATCGAAGGCTCCCCAACCCCCACCGCCACCACGTCGGCAGGGCCGGAATGGTGGTGCGGTAGCTCCAGTAGGTGATGCCCCCCGCTAAGAGCAGCGAGAGAACGAGCAGCCACGGACTGTAGCCGAACGAGAACGTCATTCACTCCAATGGTTTGCGGAAAGACCAGAGATGTACAACTCAGTGTGCGCGGGGGAAGGTTTCGGGGCCGATTCGCGTCCCGGGCAGGGATATTCCCGGCTGCGCTGGGATCGAAGCGCCGTCGACTTCGGAAATAGGTGCTAGGGCAGGACGGAAAAGGTCCCGGTCTCCGTGTGTGTGGGGCCCTGTAAGCGGTACCAGTAGAGGCCGCCCTGAAAGGAACGAACGTCCACGTCCAGCCAATCAGGCCCCGGCCGAACCGAGTAGGCTTTCGTCATGATGGACTGTCCGTGGGGCGTTTGGAGCGTGAGGCTCACTTCTTGTGTGCCCCGTGGGACGCGGATGGGAAAGGTGATGTGGTCCGATGCCGGCCTGGGATAGGGATCCTTTACCTGCAAACCCTGCGGGGGCTGGGCCCGAGCCCGCCGCTCCGCCGCGCGCAGGGCTGCCTCTGCGTCGACGACGCCCCAACCCTTGCGATTATCTGGGTTGTTGGACTGAGAGGCCGTCTGGCGCAGCAGGGTTCGTACTTCGACGGGGGACAACCTGGGGTTCACCTGCAACATCTGCGCGACCACCGCGGTGACCTGCGGACTGGCGAAGGAGGTGCCTCCCACCTGTGCGTACCCATTCTCCTTCCACGCCGCAGTCACCTCGGTACCCTGAACGACGACGTCCGGCTTCCTGCGCCCGTCAGCAGTAGGCCCGATCGAACTGAACGAGGCAAGCGTGGAGTCCGGCCCAACGGCCCCCACCGTGATGACGGAGTCGGCGTCCGCCGGGGTGTTCACGTAATACCAGCAGGAGTCGGGGGACTCACAACCGCTGTTGCCCGCACTCACGACCACGGTCAGGCCGAGTTGGGCGGCCCGGTCCACGGCCCGCGTCGTCATGCCGGGATCGCCATCCAGGTCCTCCGTCTCGTAGTCGTCCTGCCCGTCGTCGAAGGTGGTGTAGCCGATCGATGCGTTGACGACGTCCGCGCCCCGGCGGTGAAGCCACTCCAGCCCCGCCACGAAGTAGTCCTCCTCTACATTCCGCTCGAAGGGGGTATACTCCGTAGAGGCGCCGAGGACCTCGGCGTCGTGGGCCGGGCCCACGAGCGTACCGGGGGAGCGTCCGACCGCGACGGATGCGACGCCGGCTCCGTGGTTGCCGTCCTGGCGACCGTCCGTAAAGCTCCGGAGCGCGATCATCCGGTCGTCGCGGCGCAAGGGACGGAAAGCCTCATGGCGAAGTCCGCGGAAGTGAGCGTCCAGAAAGCCGATGCGCACCCCACGCCCGTTGATCCCGCGTTCCGTAGGTCCAACTGCGTTGATGCGGGCCAGCGGGCCGCGGGAGGGACCAAATTGGAAATTTTCCGACGGCGGACGAACGGCGTCAACACGGGACGTGGCCGGCGCATCTTGGGGGGCGGGAGCCGACCGCCGCCCGACCGCCACCGGACGCACCTCTTTAATGAACGAGCGCGACTCCGCCCACCGACGTTGCGCCGAGGTCAGTCGGGCGCTGACGGCGTGCAGCCACCGGCTCCGGACGACGGGGGCGATCCCGCGCTCCCGCACACGGGAGAGAAAGGACGGCGCCACCGGTTTCGTCCACGTGCTCTCGCCCGAGGTCTCCGAGTCGGGCCGCCGGTCGAAGAGGAGCCAATACTTGTCTACCCGTGATGTATCCGAGGTCCCCGCGGCAGCTGAAGACGCGCCGAGTAGACCGACCGCTGTCGCCAGGAAGGTGCCAATGAGCAGCAGACGGTTTTCGTCGAAACGGGGAAATCGTGACACGATTGCCGTGGGGACTGACAGACAGATAAACGCCAATATTTCTACGCGACCCCTGAAGGAAGGTTGAGGGACGTCGGGGCTGAAGGAGGTTCAGCCGTGCGTCGGATGACAGCCGGATCAGAGGCTCTCGTCAATCACTGAGCCGAAGCGTCCGTTCACCGCTTCCCTTCTCCACAGCGTCGCCAGTGGATCCGCTTTCTGGTGGGAATATTGAGTGGACCGATGACGCCACACCTGAGAATCCTCCCATTATGCCGAAAATCACTCCCACAGCACTATCAATCAGTGCCTATCGAGCAAGGCCCGCCCGCGGAAAGATCCAGGGAGGAGGGTGGAGATGTTCACCTGATCGGGCGCATCGTCGTGTCGGTCCATCCACAGCTCCGCCTCGGGGGCTCGTTCAGCGAGTAGCTGCCGACAGGCCCCACAAGGGGTTCCCTCGGGGTCTTCTAGACAGGTTAGGAACAGACGGCGGCCCTCTCCGGCCTCGTATGACTGAGCGGTGCCTAAGGCATTGCGCTCCGCGCAGAGAATGCGAGCCCAATCGGGGTGCTCTACGTTGACGCCGGGCACCAGGCGCTCGTCTTCGAGTTCGAGAATCGCGCCGACCGGATACTCCGAGGAGGGCACGTAGGCCCGGTGGGCCACCTGCCGGGCGCGCGCCAAGACGTCGCCGTCTCCCTCGAGCGACGCGTCCAGAAATGGATTGAGGGGACTCGTCGGTGAGGGAAGCGTTCCGTCCTCTGCGGCGGTGCCTTGCACCCAGGCGTCGGCGGCGCGGGCCTCGAACGGCCCGTACGGGAGCTCCTCAACGTAGAGGCCTTCTTCTCGACGGAAGGGGCGGGAGAGGATAAAGGCCACGACCTCGTCGGCCCGTCCGGTGGCCACGGCCGTCGTGTATGCATTTATGACGGCGGGAAGGGTCAGGGGGTAGGAGGCACTCTCGACCCGCACGCCGGGCACCCAGGTTCCGTCGGCCAGAAGGAGAACGGCGGCGGTGGGGGTTTCGGAGAAGGGGACATGGGCGCGGGAAGTAAGATCCTCGGCCCGACTCCGAAGCGGATCGAGGGAGGAGGTAAGCGGCACGAAAGAAGCACTTCAACTCAACTCATATACGGACCCGGGTCTATCCGTTGGCGAAGGGGTAGGTTCCTCTCTGCCTGCATCTATCCTGCCAAGTGGATCGATGCACAAAAGAAGGAAACGCCGCGTTCATGGAGGTGAGGGTCCTGAACACGATGGTAGTCTGGGGGTATGGCGGGAGGCATGTGTGTGCAAGCGATCCGAAGCATTCATGGGACGGTCCATTCTACCCCTGGTCTTCCTTTTTATTGGGTGCCAGGCCCTGGCCCTCGAAGCGGACGACGCAGGGAATGGCCTATGATTGTGAGTAGAGTCTCGTCC
>PXTG01000062.1 GCA_003023365.1 Bacteroidetes bacterium QH_7_62_13
GAGGTTCCGTGTGCACCAGTCGGCCACCTCCTCCGCCGAGTGACCGTCGTCCAGGAGGGCCGCCCGGGCTTCCTCACGGAAGCGTTCGTCGGACCAATCGGAGCGAGCCGTCCCCAACACGACGCAGCGCCCGGCTACGTCCTGATCCTGCATCAGGTGGTAGAGGGCGGGGATCAGCTTCCGTCTCGTGAGGTCGCCCGTAGCGCCGAAGATGACGAAGAGGGGGGGCTGGATTTGCGGCATGGCCGAAGGGTGGCGTTTGTGTGTTTAACGATGATACGTTGAATGTTGCGGTAGCGTGGACGGGGGCAGACTGGTTGGCTCCCCCGTCCTCGTGCCCTCAACCCCCCGATCCCCGTGGGCGTACGTGGTTCAGCGGAGGCGATGTCCGGCCGGACCGCTATTCATCGGACTCTTTCACGTCGTGCCCGCCGAACTGGTTGCGCATGGCGGCGAGCAGCTTGTGGGTGTAGGAATTTTCCACCCGGGAGTCCAGCCGCGAGATGAGCGCGTCGGTGATGACGGGAGCGGGCACGTCGAGGTCGATCGCCTCCTTCACCGTCCAGCGGCCCTCGCCGGAGTCGTCGACCCACGGCTCGATGCGGGGCAGGTCCTGGTCGTCGTCGAGTGCGCGGGCCGTAAGGTCGAGGAGCCACGAGCGGATGACGCTCCCGAACCGCCAGGTCTCGGCCACTTGCTGCAGGTCGAGGTCGAAGGTATCCTTGTTTTTTAGGATGTCGAAGCCCTCGGCGTAGGCCTGCATCACGCCGTACTCGATCCCGTTGTGGACCATCTTGACGAAGTGTCCGGCGCCGACCTCGCCCATGTGGCCCCACCCTTTGTCGGGGCCGGGGGCGAGCGTTTCGAGGGCCGGGCGGAGGTGGCCCACGGCCTCGTCCGGGCCGCCCACCATCATGCTGTAGCCCTCCCTCAGGCCCCACACGCCGCCGGACGTGCCTACGTCCACGTAGTGCACGCCGTGCTCCTCGGCACGACCGGCGCGGCGGAGGGTGTCCTTGTAGTTCGAGTTGCCGCCATCGACGACGATGTCACCGTCGTGAAGCTGGGGCAGCAGGTCATCGAGGGTGGCGTCTACGGCGTCGCCCGCCGGCACCATCATCCAGCACACGCGGGGCGTGGGGAGCTGGTCGACGAGGGCGTCGAGGTCGGTCGCGCCGTCGGCCCCGTCTTCCTCAACCGCCGCGATCGCGTCCGGGTCGAGGTCGAAGCCGACGATGTCGTGGCCGTCGTTCAGGAGCCGGCGCGACATATTCGCGCCCATTTTGCCGAGTCCGATCATTCCGATGCGCATGGGTCAGGTGTATTGTTTAGGAGAGGGTCGAGCTGCGGTGAAAGAAAAGGCCCCGTATTGTGCTGGCGATGTAGGGTGTGGGTTGAACGTTGGCGCGTTGGAGGGGGCGTCCTTCCGCCGAGACGAAAGCCTGTTCGGTCGGGGGGCTTCCGGAAAGATGTCGACCATTTCGGGAAAGTCGTTGGGGCCGAACGATCCGGCGGTCGTCAGGTAGAGCGTCCGTCCGGGGCCGTTTCTTCGTGAATGGACGACCCCGAATGATACAGCGGAGCTCCAGGCCGCGTGGCCGCTGCAACAGCAATGGACGATGCCTCGATGGGGAGGATGCACTCGGGCACAGCTTCCGACGCGACGGCACGACGGTTCTCACGTGCTCAACCAAGAACCGAGAGCATCGAAGGCCCCCGGTGTTCATGGAGAGGGTTGGAACTTACACTGGACCCGCGGAGTCGTTGGTTCCCGATCCGTCTGGGAGGCTGGGGAGGCGCGCACTCGTCGTTTTCGCACTCGCACAGGAGGATGGGCCCGGAGCACGGACCGTTCCTTGACGTCAACCTGGTACATGAGAGAGGCGACAGCCCCCCATCGTATCACCGTGCCCGGGTGGATGCTGTATGGTAGCGGCAGGCTTTCACCGGCTTTTTGGCGGTGACGAGGGGTCTTTCGTTGCATCCCCCTCCGATGATCCGTACTGTATTTACTCCTCGCATACCCTTTTCTATCGAACGGGTGTAAGTTCGCTGTTCCCTTTTGTCCGATAATGCCCAGCCATGTTCGGTGAGTTTGTGCCCCTGTTCGTGATGATTGCGCTGGCCCTCGGGCTGGCCCTCACGCTGCTGGGGGTAGCCACGTACGTCGGTCCCAGCCGCCCGAGTGACACCAAGACAATGCCCTACGAAAGCGGGATGGATCCGGTGGGGAGCGCCCACGAGCGGTACTCGGTGAAGTTTTATCTCGTGGCCATGATCTTCATCGTCTTCGACGTAGAAGTTGTATTTATGTGGCCGTGGGCCGCGAGCTTCCACAATTTCGTCGACGGTGGGGCCGGGCTCGGCGTGATCGCGGTCGTTACGATCTTCGCGCTTATTCTGCTCGTCGGCCTGCTCTACGACATAAAGAAGGGCGGATTGGACTTCGAGAAGTAGTCACGAGAGAGCGGCCGGACGAATTCAACAGTTGCGTGCATTTCCCGTCTAGAGGTGAAACAGGGGGGAGAACCTCGGCATTTAACGCGGTACCAATTTGTCGTATGCAACGGGCGACGTGGACCCGAGCGGTCCGGTACACACCGGTCCAGTTCTCCCGAGATCGTTTTGATTTCCATTTTCCCGCACCCCCTCATGGCTGGCTCCAATGGATCCAACGGACAAGGCTTCTTCACGACCCGGGTCGACGCCATTCTGAACTGGGCTCGGTCGAACTCGCTCATGCCCATGCCCATGGGCCTGGCCTGCTGTGCCATCGAGATGATGGGCTTTGCCGGGCCGAAATACGACTCGGCCCGCTTCGGCAGCGAGGCGATGCGCTTCTCGCCCCGCCAGGCCGACCTCATGATTGTGGCGGGTTGGTGCTCCTACAAGATGAGTCACGCCATCCGCCGCGTCTGGGACCAGATGGGCGATCCGAAGTGGTGCATCGCCATGGGGGCCTGTGCCTCCACCGGCGGCATGCATCGCTGCTACGGGGTCGTGCAGGGCGTGGACAATTTCCTCCCGGTGGACGTTTACATTTCCGGATGTCCGCCGCGCCCGGAGTCGGTGCTACACGCCCTGATGGACATTCAGGAGAAGATTCGGAACGAGTACTCGGTGGTGAAGGACTACGCTCACGGCGAGGCCGCGTCTCGGACGCCGGTGCTGCCGGAGAACAGTGATCGATTCCCCGGCCAGCTTGAAAAGCCGAAGACCCCGGACGCCACCCTCGAAACGGTGAGTGCGACGGCCCGAGACGAGGACGACGACCCCGCCGAGCCGGCCGTCGCGTAACCGAGCCCCGACCTGGCTCCCGATAGATGACCCCGCTGTGGACGGGATCGCCGGTCCCCCGAGATCTTTTCAGACACGTTTGCCTGGCCTGGTATGAGCAAGCCCGACAATCCCCGCGCCTCAAATCCGAAGGATCCCGAGGAGCTTCGCTTCCACTACACCCCGACCCATACGTCCGGCCCCGAAGAAGAAACGGACAACCCCCATGCCAAGGATACCACGCGGGTCCCGGACGTCATTGAGGCCCTCCGAGAGGAATTCGGGGACGTCGTCCTGAGCCTCGATCGCTACGCCAATGAGGACACCGTCTACGTTCGGAAGGAGCGCATTCGCGACGTTTGTCGCTACCTCAGGGAAGAAGAGAACTTCGACTACTTCGTTGATCTTGGGGGCATCGATCGCTTCACCGACGAGGACCGGTACGAGGTGTTCTATAACATCGTGAGCACCGAGCGGCAGAAGCGAATCCGCCTCAAGGTACGGGTCGACGAGACCGACATGCGCGTGCCGAGCGTGGAGCCGGTTTACCGGGCCGCCAACTGGAACGAGCGGGAGGCCTACGACATGTTCGGGTTCGACTTCGTTGATCACCCGGATCCGCGGCGCATGTACATGCCGGAGGATTTTGAGTACCATCCGCTCCGTAAAGAATTTCCGCAGCTGGGCGTGCCGGGCTCTCTGCCGCTGCCGCCGCAGACGCCAGACGGCGAGCTCACGATGGATCCCTTCGCCGCCGCCCGTGGCTCTCAGCCGGTGAAGAGCTACGAAGAACCCCCTGTCGACCAAGACTCTGAATAGCGTTGGAACGTTGCAGCATTAAGCGTTGACCGTTCAAACGTCCCAACCTTCCAACGTACAAACGCAAAAATCAGATGGCCCAAAAACCAGACTTTCCGGGGCACGACCTCGGCGATCAGTTTCGGTTCTGGCCGAAGCACAACGAGGCAATCTACGAGCGGCTCGACAGTAAGCACGCCTGGTTGGAGGAGAGGCAGGCCGCCGGGGGCGACGGCGAGCTCCCCGTTACGCAGAAGGCGGAGCGGGACCCGCTGGAGAACGAGATGATCCTCAACATCGGCCCGCAGCACCCGGCCACCCACGGGGTGCTACGCTGTGTCGTGAAGCTCGATGGGGAGACCGTCGAAAAGTCGGTGCTCGACATCGGGTACCTGCACCGCGGCATCGAGAAGCTCGCGGAGCACAAGACGTACCAGGAGTTCATGCCGTATACGGACCGCATGGACTACCTGGCGCCCTATTCCAACAACGTCGCGTGGTGCCTGGCCGTGGAGAAGCTGGCGGGGATCGAGGTGCCGGAGCGGGCGCAGTGGATCCGGATGATCATGAGCGAGCTGGCCCGTATCTCCTCGCACTGTCTCTGGTTGGGCGTGGGCATGATGGATGCCGGGGCCGTCTCCGGGTTCATCTGGACCTTTCAGGAGCGAGAGGAGATCTACGCGATCATGGACGAGGTGGCGGGGGCCCGCTTCACGGTGAGTCACAGTCGCATCGGGGGCGTGTCCAGTG
>PXTG01000063.1 GCA_003023365.1 Bacteroidetes bacterium QH_7_62_13
CGCACCCAATCCCCAAACGCCGGAGCAGTGGCGTCCTCGTACACTTCGGTCACGAACTGCCGCGTGCTTGACTCGATGACTTCACCAATGGTCTCTTCTTCGGGCATGGGAGGACGCAATCGACCTTATGAAACGAACCGGGTGGGAGCGAAGGCCCCCTTTTCGTCCCAAACACGATCGGGCGGATTACGATCCGTGCCCAAGCTCGTACCGAGGAACGATGCACCGCGTGCCGGAGTGTTGGAGACCCGCGACTCTCCCTCCCACGTAATTTTCCTATGTCCACCCGAGACCGATCGTCTAGCCGATTTCTCCATCCGGCGAGTGGGGCCCTGATTCTTGGCCTGGACTGGCTTCTCTTTTCTGGCAGTGTCTTGTCCCTCGGGCTCTCGATGCCCGCTCTCGCTGCGCTCGGGTTTGTCACAGGTGCGGTGGGGACCGGCCTTCTCCAGGCCCGCTACGGTCGGGATAGCCGGACCCAGGTACTCCTCAAAGGGCTTCTCGGCGGCCTCGCTGTGGGCGTGCCCCTCCCCATCGCGGGCACGGCCGTCGGGGGCGCCATCCTTGCACTCAGCGGCCTTGACCGATTCACGGGCGGAGGAGACCGACTCGACAGCCGAGAGGAACAAGAATCCGACCTCAACTGAAATCGTCCCGTCACGGACGCCGGTTTGGGGTACGCCGATCCGCTGACGCCCCTGGCGTAGACGCTGCGCTCCCAACCTTCTCGATGAGCTCGCGGTATGCGGACTGCACCTCCGGGTCCTCGTAGAGGCCATTGTGCGTTCCCTCCTCCACGACGATGAGCTGCTTGTCGGGGCTGCCCGCATTTCGGTGAAGGCGACGAGCCATTTCGGGAGCGGTAACGTTGTCGTTCGCTCCCGCCACTACAAGGAGCGGTGCCTCCAGAGAGCGTACGAACTCGAGATTACTCTCGCCTTGAAGTTCGGAATCGACGTTTACCCCCAGGAAGAGACGCACATACCACGGGATGAGATTGTCGACCCAGTCGTCTACGGTGGTTGCCGGATTCTCGAGGACGACGCCGGCGACCTCCCGCTCGTTTGCCACGTAGCTCGCCAAAAAGCTTCCAAGGGAGTGTCCCCAAACCACCAGCCGGTCGGCGGACACATCAGACCGGGCCCGAAGCGAGTCGTAAACGGCGAGGGCGTCGTGCTTCAGCGCCTCTACGCCCGGCGTGCCGTCGCTCCGTCCGTAGCCCCGGTAATCCCACAACAAGGCGTCGGCAGGGGGACGGGTAAGGGCCCGCAGGTATCCCTTCGACTGCACGAGGTAAAACCCGTTGCCCCCGAAGAAGAGGACCGTGGCCTCGGCCGTCGGCTGCGTAAGGTGCCACGCGTTGACGTCCACGGTATCGGCCACGGTCAACATCGTATCTGTGAGCGCCACCCCCTCCACATCGAAGGTCTGAGGCGTTACGGATGGCTTCGGGTACAGCACATCCTGTTCGCCGATGGTGATGGAGGAGCACGCCGTGAGGAATACACCTGCACAAACCAGTAGAAGGATGCGGCGCATACGGAAAAGATATTCGGGGGGAACTGAGTGGGTCGATTCGACGAGCACCGAGTGACCGGTGTTGGTCCCCCGGTGCAACGCCCCTGTAATGACTTGAGGGGCGTAGACTCTCCGCCCCGAATCTTCGAAATGGACAGTTCCTCCCCACCGAATTGGTGATCTTTTCCGTTCCTCACTCGGGATCGTACCAGGGATTTTCGTCGGGGACGTCTCGTCCATCGTGCACGGCGCTGTAGCGAAGGTAATTGTCGGCCCCCTCCTGAATGGAGTCAACTTCACTGTCGGTCAGCTCGCGAACAACCTCCGCCGGCTGGCCCAGCACCAAAGACCGCGGAGGGATTTCGGTATTTTTGGTAACGAGGGCCTGCGCCCCGATAATGCAGTGACGACCAATGTGGGCGTGATCGAGCACCGTGGTCCCCATTCCCACCAGCACCTCATCCTCGATCGTGCACCCGTGGATGATGGCGCCGTGTCCAATTGTGACGCGCGCCCCAATGTCGGTTGGGGCGGTGCCATGCGTGACGTGCACCACGGTCTGATCCTGGACGTTGGTCTCAGGCCCAACTCGGATCCAGTTCACGTCGCCCCGTAGGACGCACTGGTGCCAAATGCTCGCCTGCTGCCCAAGCGTCACATCCCCGATGAGGACAGCACTGTCCGCAACGTAGTTGGTGTCATTGTACTGCGGTGTCTCGTCGAGAAAGGACCGAATCATCTACCTAGGAGACTGTGCCTGGATCGGACGAATCACTAAACCAGCGGTCTTCCCTCTTGCAAACTCTTCCGGGCGCGATCCCTTCGCGGGTGACATCTCCGCAATCTAGTTCGGCGCCTGCCCCCCCGATCAAACCAGGGTAAAGATCCGGGCCCAAACCCTAAACACTCCCGCTAGAACTGGGCGAGGCTTTGCTCACACTCGTTTCAGGATCCCGCGAATCCTCGGTGCGCGATGAAATCGTCCTCGACGCGCCGTTGGCCACCCTCTCAAACGTCGCCAATCATCCCCATCGCCTCTTCGTCCGTTCGCACGGCCGCTGCTGGCACCGCACCCTCCAGACGAGGGATGCCTAAAGGCGCCTTCGCAGGGAAGACAATATTCCCGGTCACCGGCGGTCGGTCACCCACCCGTGAATGAGCGATACACTCGTGATCTGCGACGCCGGTATCCAGTACGATGTACTCGTTCGGCCGGGGCGAGATCGTCGTCGGCTCGACCGATCAAAGTCGGACCGAAATGAGCGGATGCATGCTCCCTCCCCTCTTGCTAGGGTTTAGCCACCACAGATTTCCGTTCTTCTTCCTGGTCCTGTTTCATTCTCTGGTTCAGTTCGTACATCTCGCGCCGGCCCGAGTAGTACTCGCCGTCGTACCGGCCGAGCACATCCTGGCTCGGCGGATCCCCAACGGCAATTCCGACAAAAATGCCTATGACCGACAGAACCAGCGCAATGACTCCGTAGGCAAGTCCCGAACTGGTAAGCCACGCCGGCAACCATCCGATCATCTCGTATTTTCCGAGAAAGAAGAAGAGGAACGTTCCAACCGTTCCAAAGATGATGGCCAGGTAGGCCGAGAGGGTCGTCGGCTTCTTCGAGAACACGCTGAATGTTGCCACGGCCGTGGTGGCTGAAATCAGGGCGCTCGACAAGAAGTACATGTCGAATAACCCGGGAAACTTAAACGCCCACAGAAGCGCCAGCCCGATGAACCCGGCAGTTACGGCCCGTCCCACGTTGAGACGAGTGCGCCCGCTCACATCGAAGCGCTCAAACACGAGCGGTTCGAGAACATCCTTGGTCAAGTTCATCGCACATACGTTCACGTAGGTGTCGACCGACGAGAGCGCCATGCCCATGAGGGCCACGATGAGTGCTCCAGCGATGATCGGATTGCTGAACAGCTCCGTAATCATCGACGAGAAGATGAAGTAGCCGTAGCTTCCAACCTCCGCGGGAATTTCTCCCCCTGTGGGAGGGAAAACGACCAGGGCCGCCACCGCGATGATCGTCGGCATGAGGACGACAATTACGATATTGAAGAACAGGTTCCACCACATTCCCTTCGCGGCCTCCGCCTCTGTGGAGGTGGCCATCACACGCTGCCACGCCTCCTGAAGGGTAATGAAGCCTGGTGTGTAAATGAGCACGGCCGCGAACATGTAGGAGTAGCCGGGGGAATTCCAATCCCACAAGTGATCCGCATAGATAGGTGGCGTCTCGTTGATGGTCGATACGATCTGCCCAAAACCACCGGAGAGGGACGCCGCCTCGATGACACTGAAGATTGAGAGTGCCGTGAGCATGATCGCAGCGCAGACGAACTGAATCAGGTCGGTCCGGAGCACTGAGCGGAAGCCACCGAGGGTCACGTAGGTGCCAAAAGTGATACTGACAATCACCGCCATGGTAATGATGTCGACCTCTAACGGCTTCGACAGCACAGCACTCAACACGTAGATTTCGGCCGCGAGCCACGTCAGGTAGGCAAAGCTCTGCACCGGCCCGAGCAACGTCTGTGTCATCCGGTCGAAGCGGAACCGCAAAATTTCGGGGATCGACACGCCAGGGAACTTCCGGAAAAGCCCAGGCACGAAGAGGAGTCCAATCGTGCAGAGGATCCAGGGAATCGTGAAGATCCAAATGGCCCCCAGGCCGTACGCGTACCAGAGATACATTTGCCACGTCATCCACCCGAGCAGGAGCCACCCGGCCGCCAACGACGCGGCGGTCCACCAGCCCGGAATGTCCCCCTCCCCAATCCAAAAGTCAAAAGCTCGCTCCCCATCGTCGCTTACCGCCTGTAACCCGAAAAACTGGTAGGCCCCAATCGCGACCATGCCCGCCAAGAAGGCGACCGTAAACCCCCAGTAAACCGCAAGATTACTCATCGGACATCAATTCTCACTCGGAAATACAATCGATATGTAGCCACTATTTTGTGGCATTCGTAGTGAAGCCACTGCTTACCCACCAGTGCAAGCGCCTCCTGATTCTTGATTTCCAGCGTCGAGAGGAGTTCTGTCCCTACTTTCACACAACCAATCCAGAAACGACCCAAAGATCCGAGAATCAACCGCTCCTCTACAATACGTGGGTTCCACAACCGATACGTCTCCAACTTTGCATTCCCTTACTAAAAGCCCAGAGAACCCCGGACGCAAATTTCCACGGATCCAGCGCACACCTTCTACAGTCCGGTCGCAAGGCGAACCATCGGGGCGGCCGTTGCCACAGATGCGACATCCGCACAAGCCCCCAGGATCCCGGTGCGCGGAGACAGACCGGATTATTTCTACTCCGTGAGCTTCTCCTTCATCTCGGAGAGCTTCATCAGAGCCTCCACGGGTGTGATCCGGTTCGGGTCGAGCTCGTCGAGCATATCCTTGATTTCTTCCGCTACCGGATCCGGCTGGCCAAAAAGATGCATCTGATTGGCCTGACTGTCTTCTAGATCGGGGACGGCCTCGGCGTCGCCCGTCTTGGCCCGCATCCCGTCGCCGGACGGTGGATCGTTAGAAGTTGCCTCTCCGGTTTCGTCGCCCCCCACCTCCAGGTGTTGACTCTCAAGGTTCTGCAGGACTTCCCGTGCTCGGGCGATGACGGCGTCGGGAAGCCCGGCCATTCTTGCGACCTCAATTCCGTAGGAGTGGTCGGCACCCCCCGGGATGAGCTTGCGCAGGAAGACGATCTCTCCTTCGTGCTCACTGACCTGGATGCGGTAGTTGTGCACCCGCTCCAGACGGTTGGCCATGGCGTTGAGCTCGTGGTAGTGCGTCGCAAAAAGGGTTCGCGCCGCAACCTCGGGTCGTTCATGCAGGTACTCCACGATGGCCCACGCGATCGATAGGCCGTCGAACGTGGACGTGCCGCGGCCCACTTCGTCAAACAGAATGAGGGAGCGGGACGTGGCGTTGTTAAGAATCTTGGCGGCCTCATTCATCTCTACGAGAAACGTACTTTCCCCGGCCGCAAGGTTGTCGGAGGCGCCTACACGGGTAAAAATGCGATCCACGACGCCGATGTGGGCCGATTCGGCCGGAACGAACGAGCCCACCTGGGCGAGCAGCGTGATGAGGCCGACCTGCCGCAACGCGACGCTCTTCCCAGCCATGTTGGGCCCGGTGATGATCAAAATCTGCTCGTCGTCCGGGTTCACGTAGGTATCGTTCGGAATGAATGGGTCTCCCGGCGAAAGGGTCTCCTCGACGACCGGATGGCGCCCCTCCTCGATATCGAGCTCCAGGCTGTCGTCAACCTCCGGGCGAACGTAGTCTTGTTGCTCGGCGACCTGTGCCAATCCGGTGAAGCAGTCGAGGTGAGACAAGAGCTCGGCGTTCTGTTGGAGCTTGCCGGTCTGCTGGGCAATCTTGTCCCGCAGCTCCTGAAAAAGTTCTAACTCGAGAGTTTCAATCTTCTCTTCCGCCGTCAAAATCTTCTCCTCCATCTCCTTCAGCTCCGGGGTCACGTAGCGCTCGGAGTTGACCAGCGTTTGCTTGCGGATGTAGTCCTCGGGCACCTTCTCGACGTGCGTGTCGGTGACCTCGATGTAATAGCCGAACACCTTGTTGAACCCAACCTTCAGCGAGGGAATGTCGGTGCGCTCGCTCTCCTCCGTCTCAAGGTTGGCCACCCAGTCTTTTCCCTCCTTCGCAATCGTTCGGAGCTCATCGAGCTCTTCGGTGTAGCCGTCGCGAATCAGCCCCCCCTCACTGATCTTGGCGGGGGGATCGTCGACGAGGGCGCTCTGGATCTGCTCGACGATGTCGGGGCAGGCGGTTAACTCATCCTCGATTGCGTTCAGGGCGTCAGACTCCGCCTTGGTCAGGCGATCCAGCACGTCGGGAAGACGACGGAGAGTGAGCTTGATATCGATCAGATCACCGGGATCGGCGCGGCCCGTCGCTACTTTTCCGGCCAGCCGCTCCAGGTCCCCCATTTGTCCCAGTTCCTCGCGGAGGTCGTCGCGGAGGTGCCGGTCGTCCACAAACGCCTCCACGGCGTCGAGACGGTGCTGGATGCGGTCCACCTCCCGCAGCGGGCGAACGAGCCAGGCACGGAGGCGGCGCCCCCCCATCGGCGTTTCGGTCTCGTCGAGGATGCTGACGAGGGTCCCCTCGTGCCCATCGTCCTGGATCGACTGGACGAGCTCCAGGTTGCGCTTCGTCTCGGGGTCGAGGGCAATGTGTTCTTCCTTCGAGTAGCGCTTGATTTTTCGGACGTGGGGGAGTGTCCCCTTCTGGGTCTCCCGAAGATAGTAGAGCGCGGCCCCCGCCGCCACGACCCCCAGGTCCATGTCGTCAACCCCAAATCCCTTCAGCGAATGCGTCTCAAAATGTTCGAGCAACGTCTGGTAGGCAAAGTCGTACTTGAAGACCCAATCCTCCTGCTCCGTGGTCGTGAACGGCACGTCGCGGAGGTGCTGCTGTAGACGATCGACTCGTCGCTTATCGATGATAACTTCGGAGGGGGCGACCGTCTGGATGAGGTCCTGAATTTGATCGACCCCGGCCTCCGTCACGCTGAATTCGCCCGTCGTGGCGTCAATGAACGAAAAGCCGATGCGGTCTTTGTCGCGTCCCGTGCCGAAATGAATCGCCGCCAGGAAGTTGGACTGCTTGGGATTGAGGAGTTGATCGTGGAAGGACACCCCAGGAGTGACGACCTCGACGACGTCGCGATCGACCACCTTCCCACTGGAGTCGTCGGCGTCCTCCGTCTGCTCACAAATGGCGACGCGGAGGCCCGCCCGGATGAGCTTGGGGAGGTGACTGTCGATGGCGTGATGGGGAAACCCCGCCATCGGGACATCGTCGGCCTCTCCATTGTTGCGCTCGGTAAGTGTGATGCCGAGCAGGCGGCTCACCGTCTCGGCGTCGTCATCGAACGTTTCGTAGAAGTCACCCATGCGAAAGAGCAGAATCGCCTTCGGGTGATGCTCCTTGATGGCGTAGTACTGCCGCATGAGCGGGGTGCGGCCCCGATTGGCAGTACTGGTGTCGGATTGAGATTGAGCCATGCAAAAACGGAGATCCGCTGTGAAAAGTGACGGCCTGATCAACGTAGCGCACGTTGCCCTCAGTTACAATCGCCACACCTGGTGCACAATGCCCACATGACTTGAATTTTGCCGCGCAATAACAGACGCAGGCCGCCCCGCACGTCTCGCCACCTGGATCTCGCGTTCTCTTCCTTGCCCCCCTTGGAGAAGACCCCGGGACGTCTCCTCCCTGGATTCCCCGGTGACTGGTTTCCCCAGTGAAGGGCGAGGTCGGTTTCTGCCTCTAGAAGTACCGCAAAAGACTCACGCCGATCGAGTAGGCCGGGCGGTCCAGGCGGGCCGTGAAGTCGATCCGCAGGAGATCTCGCAGGACTCCATTGACGGAAATCCCCAGTTCATGGTGCACCTCGTCGGCTGTCCGGATCCCCACGCCCCGGCGCCGGAGGGTCACGTCCTGCCCGTCGTCGATCCATGTGCGGCCGTGACCGCCATGCAGAATTAACTCGATACTGCGGTCGGCAATTCCGTACAGGCCCAACAGTTCGAAGGGAACGGTACGGAAATTATGCTCCCAGAAGAGGGCCGCGTACTCACTCCCCTGATACGGCCGATCATCGAGGGTACGAAGCGCTCCAAACGGCGTGTACGGCAAGGGGCTCGCCTCGATCACTCCGTATCGCTGCAGCGGAAGCGTCCCCAGCGCGCCGCCGCCAACGACCCGCAGGTCGAGTGTGGTGGGCTGAATCCGGCGTTGGAAAAATGTGCTCAACCGTGCGTCCGCACTCAGCTTCGCACGGGTGAAGGAAAAGTCGCTCGCAAGCCAGTCACCGGTATGTTCGACGTTCAGTTGCACCCGGTCCACCGGAAGAACGCCCAACAAGAGCGGGTCGTCTCCCCACCGAACGGACATCGCGAGGGATCGAAGTTGGCCGTCTTCGATGACTGGATTCGGAGGCTGTCGGGTACTCCGCCCGAAGAAACTGGACCGTCCGAGGACGTTGTAGTCACTGACCTCGGTAACGGAAAGATGACGCTCGTTCCGAAACTGGAGCTGGCCATGGAGATCCGCACGGGGAATGGTGCCATGCAGTCCGACGTGGACCCGCTCATTGCCGAAATAGTCGTAGTAGTCCGGTTCCCCGAGCAGGGTCCACAGACTGTTGACTCCTTGTGCGAACGTCGAGAAGAGACGGACCTCGGCGTCGTAGCGAGGATCAACGCCGTAGCGGTAGCTGACGGATAGGTGATCAAGGACCGTCGTTGGGAGAGTCACCTCAGCGCTCCCGCCATACGACCAGCGCAGCGAGGAGTCAAGAAAAAAACTGTGTCCCCCTCGAAGTCCCAGCGTGACACGCTCCCCTACCTCGAATGCAACTCTTCCTCCCACAAACGGCCCTTCTACCCGGTTATACCGGAAGCGCGGGACGGGCCAATGGACGTCGACCGAGTTGGGCGCCCCCGATGTATCGGCCTCCGTCGTGTCGGCAGCACCATCGTCAGAACCAAGACCTAGACTGAAGCCCCCACCAGAACTGCTCATCTCCGCGAGGTCGGCAAGTGGCCCCGACGGCCGGAACGCCTCCCCCAGTTGCTGCGTGCTGTCGCGATTCGTGTACACACGTCGTTCCTCGTTGGATAGCGGCACGAAGGGCCCGTCGGTGCCCAAGGAATCAAGCGTCATCGAATCGGTTTGGGCGGGTGGCGCCTCCGCCACACGGGTCCCTTCCACGACCGACTCGGACTCCTCATCGTACAGCGAATCAGGGAGCGGACCGTTCAGTTGGTACCCACTGAGCCGAGATACCTGGTCGAAGTTGAATTCAGGTAGTGACAGGAAGGCCGAGAAAGAGAGCTTGAACTTCCGCTGGGCCCGGAAGTCGACCGGCAACCAGTACGGCCCCCCAAAGTTAGAAAACTGCTGTTCGAAGCGGAGGGACTGGCTCTCAACCATGCGGGGCAATCGGAGGGACTGGGCGGGACGGAGCCGGGCCTCAATCATTGCGTCGGCGCTGTCGTACACGCGCCGTCCATTGCGGGCACGAGTAGAGTCCAGCGTAAACGAATACCGGTCGAGGGCATCGGGATGAGTCACCCCCATCAGTTCCGCACCAGCGACGGTGACGTTGTCACGGTACAGATTTAGTACAGACGAGGCAGCCGGGAGCGCATCCACCGTGTTTCCTAAATTCTCGGTTTGACGGCGGGACCGGACGACCTCGCGGGTCCCTCGTTCCCGATCCCAAAACGCTTGGGTCTGTGTCTCGTAGATGGCTACGATCCCAGTGTCGTTCGACACGGTGTACCGACTGAAAGCATCAACCGTGTAGGTTCCCAACGAGTCCCACCACGTCTTTTTCTGTTCGATAACCCGTTCCATGATGCGACGCCCTGGGTTTTCGGATCCGGTCACCACCACCTCGTCCATTTCCATGGGGGACGGTTCAAGGGCGACATCTTGGCGCGCCGAGGATTCGTCTGTGACTCGAATCCGGGCGGTCTGGTACCCAATGTATCGCACGAGCACCGTGGCCGGAAGACTGTCAACGGCAAGGGAGTACCGGCCCTGAGCGTTCGTGATCGTCCCGGTGTACGTCCCTTCGATTTGCAGATTGGCTTGTGGCAGTGACTCCCCGGTTGCCGCATCCGTTACCCGACCACGGATCGTGGTTTGCCCGAGAACGGGAGAGGCAGCGAGCCCGCCCAGCAACGCGATGAGAGTGAGATGGAAGATCGCTTTCTGCACAATC
>PXTG01000069.1:0-5433 GCA_003023365.1 Bacteroidetes bacterium QH_7_62_13
AAGGTGGCAAGATTTCACGAAACGGCTCCCCGCTTTCGATGGAAAACCGATGGTGTCCCTGAATAATCTCGCAATCCTACATGGAAGGGGAATCTACCTGACTTGGTGGGAAGAAAGGTCGAGGCCGCGCCGTCCTGGATGGGAGAGGTACGAGACGTGACGTTCATCGCGGAGGGGATGTATCCTTTCTGATGGCTGGTTTGTATTGTGGGGGCACGTTGCCATTTCTCATTGAGCTGCCCGCCCACTCATGTCCGTTGAGTACTCTTCTCGTCCTCTCCGCTCCCGGCTCCTGCTTTCGCTCCTGGTCCCCCTGTCTCTTCTCCTAGGAGGCTGCGGCGGACCGGACCTGATCGATCGGCTGTCGCAGCCGCGGTGGGGCATCTGCGGCACGCTGGTCGTCATCCTCGACATCGTGGCCATCGTCGACGTGTTGGGCGACGAGGGGCGGGGGACGGTCAACAAAATACTGTGGACCCTCTTCGTGATCTTTTTTCCGATCGGCGGCGTGATTCTCTATTTTCTGTTCGGCCGGGAGTAGAGGGGACGGTCGGAAGCGCAGACGTGAGCCTCGGACGATACTGGCGAAGTTGCTGTGGTTGACAGTCGGAAGGCGTCGGTTCGTGTTCTGTTTGCTACCCTCTTGATCGTCGCAGGGTGCCGCGGGTCGGAGCCCCTTTCCGACGCCGCGGCCGAGGCGGAGTACCGGGCCGCTATCAAGGACGCTCGTGCGGCCGAGCCCTCGGAGGTCGTGACGACGCTCACCCCCCTCCTGCCCCACAACGACGATCTCGTCTGGCGCACGACGGCCGACTCCACGCGTCAGGTGCTGGTGGTCACGTGGGGCGGAAGCGAGACGGTGCCGGCCGCCACGGCCGGGGACACGATTACCGCCGAGGACGACGTGTGGGTGACGGCGGCCCCGGCCCTTCAGGAGTTTTGCCGGTCGCTCGACCGCAGCGGCGATGCCCGAACGCTTCGCCTCGCCCAGCGCCTCGGCCTGCCGCCGGACGCGGGCTACACCCAGTTCGTGGAGCTATGGGTCCGCCCGGGGAATCTCGTGCGCCCCTGCCCCGACCCCGAGGTGAGCGACCGCGAGTGCGAACTGAATGCACCCGTCCCTGCCGACCACGTCCGCATCAGCACCGAGCATCGCGAGTGGTTTCGTACACTGAAAAGGACCTCCCACAGCCCGGACGGCTATCCCTTCACCGGCCTCGGCTACACCTACGACTGGCACCCCGAGGCGGACGAGGTGGGCCTCAGCGAGTTCGTCTTGCGACCGGGAGAGTCCGCCACGGTGAGGGCACGGCACTCGACCCGAGTGTACTGCCAGTGACCACCGCCGGGTCCCGATGGCCCCCGGAGGTCGCTCCGAACCCCGCCCGCTCGTCCGCAGGTTCCACCTGACCGAGAAGGACGCACGGAGTCTTCGATTTCGGGCCGGTGTGCTCTCGTCGATCGAACCGGGTGAGCTTTGTGTGAGGGCGGCCCCCACGGCGAACTCCATCCGTTGGATCGCTTACCAAAACCCCATAGACCGGCGAGCCCACCCTCTAGACGTGTAGGCCTTTGCTTTCCCGCCTTCGTCGCACATCCGTCCATGACGAATTGACGACTTGACGCTTCACACATGATCGACTCCCTCTCCCCGGACACCCTTCGGACTCGTTTTGACGCCTCTCAGTTTGACTTCGACACGACCGAGGACCTGCCCGCCGACACGCAGGTCGTGGGACAGAACCGCGCCGTAGATGCCCTGGAGTTCGGGATGAACATTGAGGGCGACGGGTACAACGTCTTTGCCCTCGGTCCCTCGGGAACGGGCCGCCGCGAACTGGTACAGCATCTGCTGGAGGAGCAGGCCGCCGACGAGAAGACCCCGCCCGACTGGTGCTACGTCAACAACTTCGATGAGGAACGGGAGCCGACGGTGATTCAGTTACCCGCCGGCCGCGGCTGCGACCTCAAGGAGGACGTGGACGACCTCATCGAGGAGCTCAAGACGGCCCTCCCCGCCGCGTTCGAGAGCGAGGAGTATCAGTCCCGGCGCGAGATGATCCAGGAAGAGGTACGGGAAGGGGAGGAGGCCGCCCTCGAAGACTTGCAGGAGCGGGCGCGGGAGGACGACATCGCCCTCATCCGCACGCCACAGGGCTTTGCCTTCGCCCCCATCCGCGACGGGGAGGTGGTGGCTCCGGACGAGGTCGAGTCGATGCCCGACGAGGAGCGAGAGACGGTCCAGGAGCGGATCTCTGAGTATCAGGACGAGCTGCAGGAGATCTTGCGCAAGGTCCCGGGAAACGAGCGAGAAGCTCGTGACCGGATCGAGGAGCTAAATCGGGAAATGGCGGCCTACGCCATTGACGACTTCATCAATGCGCTCCGGCGAAAGTACAGCAATCTGGATGCGGTCCTCGATTTTCTCGCTGCGGTGCGGGCGGATCTCATCGAAAACGTGGATGTGTTCGTCCAGGCGGCTCAGGACGGGGGGCAGCAGCGGCAGATGCTTCCCGTGATGCAGCAGCAGGGACAGCAGGGAGGAGGGGGGGAGCGGCCCGCGCTCGACGGCGCCTTCTGGCGGCGATACCAGGTGAACCTCATCGTCGACAACCGGGATACGGATGGCGCGCCCGTCGTCTTTGAGGACAACCCCAATTACCAGAACCTCGTGGGCCAGGTGGAGCAGATTGCCCAAATGGGGGCCCTGGTGACCGACTTCAACCTCATCCAGCCCGGCGCCCTGCACGCGGCCAACGGCGGCTATCTGATCCTGGAGGCCCGAAAGCTGCTCACCCAGCCCTACGCCTGGGAGGGGCTGAAGCGCGCCCTCCGCAACGACGAAATTCGAATCGAGTCGCCGGGGCAGGCGCTCGGGCTCATGCGCACGGTAACGCTGGAGCCGGAAGCCATTCCGCTCGACGTGAAGATCGTGCTGGTTGGGGAGCGGATGCTCTACTACCTGCTCGATGCGCTCGATCCGGACATGGATCGGCTGTTCAAGGTGATGGCCGACTTCGAGGAGCAGATCGACCGCGACGACGAGCACGAGGAGAAGTACGCCGACCTGATCGCCACGATGATTGCGGACGAGGACCTTCGTCCGTTCGACTGCTCGGCGATTGCCCACGTCATGGAGCAGAGCACGCGCCTCGTGAGTGACACCGAAAAACTGAGTGGACACGTCGAGCACATCCGTGACCTGGCACAAGAAGCGAGCTACTGGGCCGGACAAGACGACGCCGACACCGTTACCGACGTGCACGTGCAGCGGGCCATCGACGCTCAGGTTCGCCGGGCCGATCGCATGCGCGATCGGATTCAGGAATCCATCGAGCGAGAGACGATCTACATCGACACCGGCGGGGAGGCGGTCGGGCAAATCAATGGCCTATCGTACCTTGATGTAGGCGGGTTCAGTTTTGGAAAGCCCAACCGAATCACGGCCCGCGTGCGACTGGGCAAGGGCGAGATTGTGGATATCGAGCGCGAAGCGGCTCTCGGCGGGCCGCTCCACTCGAAAGGGGTCCTCATCCTCTCGGGCTTCCTGCAGGGGCGATACGCCCAGCGGCGGCCACTGTCGCTCTCGGCCAGCCTCGTGTTCGAACAGTCTTACGGCGGGATCGACGGGGACAGTGCCTCGTCGGCGGAGCTCTACGCGCTCCTTTCGGCCCTCGCGGACGTCCCCCTTCGTCAGAATTTCGCCGTAACCGGATCGGTCAACCAGCACGGCGTTGTGCAGCCCATCGGCGGCGTCAACGAGAAGATCGAGGGCTTTTTCGACGTGTGCCAGGAGCGCGGCCTCACCGGCGATCAGGGTGTGCTCATCCCGGCCAGCAATACCGAGCACCTGATGCTGCGACCCGACGTGGTAGAGGCGGCCGAGGCCGGGGACTTCCACGTCTACCCCGTGGAGACGGTCGACCAGGGCATTGAGCTGCTGACGGGGATCGAGGCGGGAGAACGCAACGAACAGGGCGCCTTCCCCGACGATACAATGAACGGCATGGTGGAGGCCCGACTGCGCGCGTTCGCCGACCGGCGGCGCCAGTTCGCCCTCACGGACGGCCAGGCCGAGTCCGCCGAGGCCTGAGCCGCGAGTTGGGGGTGGACGATACGGTCCTCCCCAGACGAATTGCGCCGCAACGTGTCCCAGGACGTGTCCCCAACTGAGCCGATGAGCGAGGCAGATCCTTCCCTCCAACGCATTCTCGTGGCCCTCGACGCCTCGCCCCACAGTCAGGCTGCACTCGACGCCGCCGTGCGCCTGGCCACGGACCTTGGCGCCGAGGTGGAGGGACTCTTCGTTGAAGACGAGACGCTGCTGCGGGCCGCTCAACTGCCCTTCGCCGAAGAGGTGCGGGCCTCCACCACCTCTCCGAAAGCGTTGACCGACCGGCGGATGCAGCGGCAGCTCCGCTACCAGGCCGAGTACGCGGAGCAAACCCTTCGACGAGCGGGCGAACGGGCCGAGGTGACGGTCGAGTTCGACGTCGTACAGGGGAATGTGACCCGCGAGCTCCTGAACGCCGCGACGGAGGTGGACCTGCTGGTGCTGGGCAAAACGAGCACGGACAGCAGCCGGCGGCAGCTGGGGACCACGAGCCGAACGGTGCTTACCGACGCCCCCGCGCCCGTCCTCGTCCTGCGGGAGGTGGTGCCCCCTCAGCAGCCCGTGCTCGTTTACTACGACGGCTGCCCTGCCGCCAAGACCGCCCTGGAGGTGGCCGCCCGACTCTCACGTCGAGGCGAGGCGCGCCCGATCAGGGTACTGCTCCCCGCCAGCGACGACGCGACGACCGAGCGTCTCCGCGACGAGGTGCAATCGTACGTCGGCGATCCGGAGATGCCGGTCTCCATGCACGTCCTCACCCGGGCCGAAAGTCGTCGTCTGTCGGCGTTTGCCCGGCGTGAAGGGGGGCTTGTCATTCTTCCGGACGACTGCGTCCCCCTCTCTCAGGTACCGCTCCGGCAGTTTCTCTACGAGATTGATCGTCCTCTTCTCGTAATGCGATAACCATTTGAGTTGGACGCTCTGCGTTACGGGTTGTGCACCTTATCTTGCGACGGAGGAAACGAGTTGGAAACACACCCCCTCAGACCCCTCGACGAGAAACGTTCAAGATCGAAGGACAAACGCAATACGACCATGGACCCGATTGATCACCTTGCGCTCTCGTCCAGCGACAATGCGAAATTAACTCCCTTGGGGGTGCTCGCCGACTTCGCCGACGCCACGCAAGGCTGGGTGTACTTGGCGCGCGCCTCCCGCCACTACGCCGACGAGAAAGACAGGCCGGGCCTTGTGGTTCGGCATTGGCGGAAGGGGACGCCCAACCACGTCGACTTCGCGTTTGCGGTTGAGCCGAGCGCGGACGACACCGTCCAGCTCGTTGTTCTCGACGCGCCGGACGTGGAGGGGACGCTGTCGCG
>PXTG01000069.1:5472-38600 GCA_003023365.1 Bacteroidetes bacterium QH_7_62_13
CCTTCTCTCGACAGGGAGAGACGGCGAGGTCGGTAGGCGCAGTTGCAATTCCCAAAAGGGGGTCGCAGGTGTCGGTTGGTAGCCCCCGCCCGGGTCATCGCTCGTGCTCGATCCGATATCTCCCTGCGAAACAACGGCACCGAGGTTCGAGACGCTCTCGTGGATGTTGATGTAGCCGTCAACGTCTTCGCCATCGTCCGGGAGTGGGTCGAGGGAGGCGTTGACGAACGTACTGCTCCGGGCCTCCCCGTCGGGGTCCGGGGGGCCGTATTTGTGTCCGCTTTCATTGACGAGGCCCGCGCTGCCCACTACTTTCAGGAAATGACCCTCGCCCCAGTCTCTTTTGCACGATTCCTGTCCGCCACATGAGTACCGACGCCGCCGCGTCCGCCGAAGCGACCCACCGCGAGCTGTACGATGCCCTGCAGCGCCGCCGCGAAGAGGCGGCCAAGGGAGGGGGGGAGGAGCGCATCGAGCGCCAGCATGAAAAGGACAAGCTCACCGCCCGCGAGCGTCTCAACATTCTCCTCGACGACGGGTCGTTCGAAGAATTGGGCACGTTCGTACGGCACCAGGAAACGAGCTTTGGTCTGGACGAGAACCGGCCGTACGGCGACGGGGTGGTCACCGGCTACGGCACGATCCACGGGCGCCTCGTCTACGTCTTCAGTCAGGACTTTACCGTGTACGGCGGCTCATTGGGTCGGGCCCACGCCGACAAGATCGTGAACGTGATGGAGAAGGCCCTGGAAAACGGGGCGCCGCTGATCGGCCTCAACGACAGTGGGGGGGCGCGCATTCAGGAAGGCGTCAAATCGCTCGGTGGGTACGCCGATATCTTTAAGCTCAACACCGATGCGTCCGGCGTCATTCCGCAGATTTCGGCCATCATGGGCCCGTGCGCCGGGGGGGCCGTCTACAGTCCGGCCATTACCGACTTTACCTTCATGGTGGAGGACACGAGCTACATGTTCGTGACGGGGCCGCACGTGGTGAAGACCGTCACGCAGGAGGACGTAACGGCGGGAGAGCTCGGCGGGGCACGCACCCACGCGACCAAGAGTGGCGTGAGCCACGTCACCTGCAAGAATGACGTGGACTGCCTCAATCGCATCCGTAAACTTCTGAGCTACCTCCCGCAAAACTGCGAGGAGGACCCGCCCCGCACGCCCCGCGAGGAGGGGACGAGCGCGATGGACAGCGATGCGCTCGACACCCTGGTGCCGGAAGATCCGAACCAGCCCTACGACATGCGCGACGTGATCCGGCACATCGTGGACGCGGAGGACTTCTTCGAAATCCAGCCCGACTTCGGCGAAAACCTGATCACCGGGTTCTCCCGGATCGGCGGCCGCCCCATCGGCATCGTGGCCAATCAGCCCGCTGTGCTGGCCGGTGTGCTCGACATCGACTCGTCGGTAAAAGGGGCGCGCTTCGTGCGCTTCTGCGACGCGTTCAACGTGCCCATCCTCGTTTTTGAGGACGTGCCCGGTTTCTTGCCCGGCACCGATCAAGAATGGAACGGCATCATCAAGGAGGGCGCGAAGCTGTTGTATGCGTTCTGCGAGGCCACGGTCCCCCGCATCACCGTCATCACGCGCAAGGCGTACGGCGGGGCCTACGACGTCATGAACTCCAAGCACATCGGCGGCGATCTCAACTTTGCGTGGCCCACCGCCGAGGTGGCCGTGATGGGGCCGAAGAGTGCCGTCGAGATCATCTACCGCGACGAGTTGAAAGAGGCCGACGATCCGGAGGCGGCCAAAGACGAGTTCGTCGACCAGTACCGGGAAAAGTTTGCCAACCCGTACGTGGCGGCCGAGTACGGCTATGTCGATGACGTGATCAGGCCCAGCGAAACGCGCGACCGACTCATCCGCGGCTTCGACATGCTCGAGAATAAAGTCGTGAATAACCCGCCGAAGAAGCACGGAAACGTCCCGCTGTAGAGGCCGCCGCGCTCGGATTGATCCCTTTGGAGAACGTCGCAGGGGGCTCCTTACTCCTCGGCCGTGGGGGAGAATGCCTCCCCGGCGTCTGCCGCTCCGGGGGAGGAAAGAATCTCGGCGAGATCTTCCTGCTGAACCGGCTTGCTGAGAAAGGCGTCCATGCCCGCCTCCCGGCAGCGCTCTCCCGGCAGCGCTCGCGGTCGTCTTCCATCACGGCGGCGGTGAGGGCCACGATGTAGGGCTGGTCGTCGGCGGATCGCTCCTCGCGAATTCGCCGTGTGGCCTCCAACCCATCCATCTCCGGCATCTGCACGTCCATCAGCACCACGTCGTACGTCCGGTTCCGGAGGGAGTCCAGTGCCTCGACGCCATTTTCGACCAGCTCGACCTCGTGCCCCATTTTTTCCAGGACGTGCATGGCCATCTTCTGATTGACGCCATTGTCCTCCGCGAGAAGAACCGTCCGGGACGGGTGGTCGGGGACGTTGGTCGTCGTCGATTCGCGGTCCGGTTTTGCCTCGACGGCTAGTACCTTCGAAACCGTTTCGTAGAGGCTCGACTGCTTCACCGGTTTGTGGAGCCACGCCGCGTACTCGCTGTCGAGCGACGCATCCTGTCGGTGAATCGAACTCAGCATTACGATGGGGAAGTCGGCGACGTCCCGGTCTCGAAGCCGATCAACGAGGGTTGGGCCGTCCATCTCGGGCATCTGAACGTCAAAGATTCCGATGTCGTACGGGCAGTCGTCGCCGTTGAGATGGTTGAGGACCTCCTCCCCGGAGGAGAAGATTGTAATCTCCATTCCGAACTGCTGCATGAGCTGCCGCAGAAGCTTTCGGTTGGTCTCGATGTCGTCGACGGCAAGCACGTGTTTGCCCTCCAGGGAGAGATCGTAATCCTCCAAACTGATCTGTTCCTGGGAACCCCCCGTCTCCGCCTCCGCCCGAATCGTGAAGTGGAACGTTGAGCCTACGCCCACTTCGCTCTCGACCCAGATCTCTCCCCCCATCGCCTCTACGAGCTGTTGACAGATGGAGAGGCCGAGACCGGTGCCGCCGTGCTTACGGGTCGTCGACGCATCCGCCTGCGTGAACGAATCGAAGAGGTCCGCCCGTTTTTCTTCCGGAATGCCGATCCCCGTATCCCGCACCCTGAAATGCAGTTCGTAGGTCCCATTCGTTTTCTCCGGGGCCGAGGCCACGTCAATGTGGATGGTCACCTCCCCTTCCTCGGTAAACTTGACGGCATTGGACAGCAGGTTGAGGAGGATTTGTCGAAGCCGTGTCTCGTCGGACCGAATGGCCGTCGGCACGTCTTCGTCGACCAGGTAGGTCATCTCCACCCCTTTCTCCGACGCCCTCTTCGCAAGAGAGTCGAGGGTCTCTTCTACGCATCCCTGGATCCGGACGGGCCGTTCTTCGAGCTCGACCTTTCCGGCGTCGAGCTTCGAAAAGTCCAGAATGTCGTTGATGAGCGACAACAGCGTGTCTCCGCTATTCCGAATGGCCTCGACAAACTCCCGCTGTTCGGTGGACAGGTCGGTATCGTTGAGCAGGTCGGCGAACCCAATGACCCCGTTCATGGGCGTACGGATTTCGTGGCTCATGTTGGCCAGGAACTGGCTTTTGGTCTTCGCGGCCGCCAGGGCCTCTTCACGGGCCTCTTCGAGCTCCGCGTTTGTCTCTTGAAGCTTCTCGTTGGCGGACTGGAGTTCCTGGGTCCGTTTGTCGACTTTTTCCTCAAGCAGCTCCTGCCGCCGCTTCAACGCCCAGGTGCGCCAACGAATCACGCCGAGGATGGCCCCGAGAAGGCCCACCACGCATAGAACGTAGAACCACGTCGTCTGCCAGAACGGAGGGGTGATGGTGAAGGTGAAGGTCGCCGGTTTTCTGCTCCACACCCCGTCACTGTTGGCTGCCCTTACCTTGAAGGTGTACGAGCCGGGCGGGATGTTGGCGTAGGTTGCCTGTCGGCGGCTCGTTTTAGAAGTCCACCCGCTGTCGACGCCCTCAAGCTTGTACTGGTAGGTGACCTTCTCGGGGGCCGCAAAGCTCAGCCCTACGAAGCGGAAGGTGAGGTGGTCTTTCTCGTAGGGAAGTCGCAGGCCGGTTGGCAAATTCTCCCAGGCCGTTCGGCCGTCTGAGTACTTCTCCCAGTCCGGCGCCTCCGAAAAGAGACGGATATCCGTGATGTGGGGGCGAGGGGGAGCGTCGTTGAGACGGTCATCGGAGGTGTTGTAGCGAGTGAGTCCTCCGGCGGTGCCAAACCAGATGTGCTCGCCCGAGGCCTGGTACGCGGCGTGTGAACTTGCTTCAACCCCGAGGAAGCCGTCCTTCTTGTCGTAGGTTCGGATGGAGACGGTTCCCGCTTCGCGGTACGCGTCTGCGTCCAGGCGATTCAATCCTTTTCCTGTGCCCACCCACAGGTAGCCGCTTTGATCGAGAAGGAGGAAGTACACGCTGTTGTCGATGAGTCCGTCCTCCCTTGAGATGCGCCGGAGAGAATCGGACTGAGGGGGCTTGATGTACACCCCGTTCCTGGTTCCGATCCAGGCGTAGCCCGCCGAGTCGACTTCAATGCCCGCCGTCCGCGGGCTTCCTGCAATCTGGGAGCTTGCGTCAAGAAAGGAGAAGGAGGTACCGTCGAATCGGTCCACCCCCTTCTGGTGGCCGATCCACAGCCGTCCTTGGGGGCCGGTCTCTACCGTTCGGATTGTATTTTCCGAAAGGCCGTCTTCTTTGGTGTATCGGGTGAACGTGTCGCCGTCGTAGCGAATGAGTCCGTCATATGTTGCGATCCAGTAGACCCCCGACCGATGCTCGATGATTTCAAAGACAGCCCCCATGGGATTATCATTGATCCGTTGGTGGGCGGTGAGCGTCTGTCCATCCTGCACGAAGAGGCCCCCCTGCGAGCCAATGAGCAGGGAGTCTCCGCCCGCGTGGTGAAGGGCGTACGGGGTTCCGTCGAGCGTATCCTGGGTCCAGACCTTCGAAAACGAGGTGCCGTCGTAACGGTTGACGCCGTCCTGGGTAGCGACCCAGAGATCGTTGCCCGGGCCCTCGGTCATTCTCCAGACAACGCTGTGGGACAACCCGTCGTCCGTGGTGAAATGATCGAAAGGGTTCGGCGTGTATTTGTAGAGTCCGTCCAGGTTGGTCCCGATCCACAAATTGTCCTCGCGATCCAGGTGGAGAGCGCGGATCGACGTTTCTTTCAACTCGGAGGTGACGGGTTGCGCCTCGCCGTCTGCGTACTGGTAGAGTCCCCTATGGGTCGCGATCCACGCAGGCCCCCCAGGCGTACGCTGGACATCGTAGACTCTCAGGCTATCTAGCCCGGGAAGGCGTCTGTATTGGGTCCCGTCGTGCCGGTAGATGCTCTGTTCCGTCTCGATCCAGAGGGTGCCGTCGTCCTCGACAGAAAGGGCATAGACGGTCTCGGCGGGAAACCCGTCCGTTGAGTCAATACGGGTGGGGGTTTCTCCGTCGTATCGGTAGAGGCCGTCCAGCGTCCCAATCCAGAGCGTATCGCCATGGGAGGCGAGGGCCGGGACGTCGGCGTTCGAGAGGGAGTCGGCGGCCAGCGGTTGGAAGTCAGTGCCGGTATAGGAGAATACCCCTTGGGAGGTGCCGAACCATACCCGCCCACCCGGTCCCTCAGAGATCGCTTGAATGCCATTGGAGGCTCGCGTGCTATCCCCAGCGAAAGACTGGAGGGAACGCCCGTCGTAGGCGGCAAGTCCCCCCTTCGTCCCGAACCAGAGGGTCCCGGTACGGTCCTCGTGGAGGACGTCCACACTGTTGCTGGGAAGCCCGTCTTCCACGGTAAATTGCTTGAAGGTGTGCCCGTCAAATCGAGCCGCGCCGCCGCCAAAGAAGCCGAGCCAGAGATATCCCCGCTTGTCTTGCGTGATGTCGATCACCTGAGACTGCGGCAGTCCACCCTCAAACGAGAAAGACTCAAGGTAGCGCTGCTGGGCGTGCGAGGAAGCAGGCGCGAACACAGGTGCCGCAGCGAGGAGGCTCGCCAGGAAAAGAAGGCGGGGAAAAAGGAAATGTCGGGCAGGTGTGGACAAGGTCCGATCCGCTCGGGGGCGGGATTGGTATGGGTCTATACGTCTCTCCGTTTGGGCAAACACTGTACCGAAGTCTTTTGGATGTCGTGAGGGATCCATCCTGGCAGTAGAATGGGTGGATCGTGTCTAGATCTTCAACGGCAAGCAGGGGGGGCTTCATCTCGACATCGACCAGCATCGAAAAATCGCACCCTGCGACAAATGAACGATGCGGTCGGGAAACTGAACGGGGCCGTTTTTCCCATCCGTATGAGTTGGTCGTCCGGATGCGGTCGCGTTGACGATGTCACCGGACGAAGGAACAATCCGTCGGACAGTTGTCGGAGCCCCAAATTGGGAGGGCGTGTCACGTTCAAGTCTTCACTGCGCAAGTGGATAGAGTATTGAGGATGCGCGAAGGAGCAGTAAACCCTCCGGCTTCAGCCGGGGGATTTGAACCGGTCGATTCTGGGCTCCTTCGCAGCGGGAATGCGAGTTCAAAACGAGCATTCTCTCCGAAACCGCTTCGGCCTAATTCGGTGTTGCAGAACAGCTCTTTAACGTGGTAATCAGTTGGCTCCCAATGTGTTGGGAACGTGGTAAAACCACGCATTCATTTGCCCGAAGGGCCGGTAGGCAGGCGGCAATGTGGAAGCGTCTATCGTTTTCCGACCGCGCTCCGGTGAACCTGTCGGTTCGTCGGCAGGGAGAAGTGAAGGCTTCTCCAGACCGGAGCCTCGGCCCAGTGGCACGTGACGGCTGTCGGTGCCAAGAGCAGGAAGTAGGTCGGGCAAGAACCGACAGGTTCTACAGCTCGTCTACCCGGTGTCATGAGCATCAAATACAGTGCAACTCGCGGAGCAAGCGTAAGGCCCAAAGCGAAAGCTAGTGGCAGCGTGTGTAGAGCGCGAAGAATCTCCCGGCTTTATGCCGGGGCGGAAGTCACCCACCTGCCCGTAGATCGGACAGTATCCGTCCGTAAATCTACGACTGCGGTCCAGATACACCGGTTCTGAATTGGCTTGACCGTTCGACGAATCGGTTACCGGCAACTTTTTCCGGGAGCGTGACCGGAGGGCGACATCGAAGAGAAAATCAGCCCGGTTCGACACGGCGTCTGAGTCTGATCTCCAGGATTACGTCTCTCCCTGCGACTCGTTTTATGCGACACCTCCGAACTGTCCACGGCGAGGGTTTCCCGGACTGGGTCTGCGGTCGATAACTGCTCAATGCGCCCTATGCCCAAACGGGGCAAGGCCGAAACGGACCGTTGTAGTCGACAAGCGAACAGTCTCCCAAATTGGGCAAATCCGAAACTGTTCTTTGTGCGAGCAGGTAGGTGGAATAGCGTTTGCGCTTCTGGTTGGCGCCGTCAATCGCGCAGCGAGAGGGGCCAGTGTATCGCGATGGGCTCCGGACAGACGGAGAGAGCGATGGCTCATTTGAGGGGCAGCGGTTCCATTTCGGCCGGGTTGTCCTTGCCGGTACGCTGCCTCCTTCGTAGTCCCCCCTCACAAGTGCTCCGCTCGGAGCAGGAGGTGACGCATGACGAGGCGCACACTACTGATTACGGCTGCCCTTGCCGGACTTGTCCTTGCCGTCCTTTGGCAACAGTCGTCGCGCCGCCCAGCGGACCGCGAGACGTCTGGGCTGTCGGACGTGTTTGCGCTCGCGTCGGGCACGGACGTCCACGCCAATCCGCCGCCCTCGTCGGACTCTCTGTCTGAAGCGGAGATTCTACGTCACCTGGAACGGCTCCATCGCCTGCAGGCGGACCTCGCCCGGGCGCGAGCGGCCCGTGACGCCGACCGGGTGGAGCATCTGCTCGATACCGCCATCGGCACGCTCGGCCGCCTCCTGGAGCGGCCCCGGCTCGTCGAGCGCCCCCAATTTCGCCGGGCCTTCCATGCCCTGACGACCGCGTACCAGGTCCGCTACGGGGTGCCCGATACACTTCGCCTGCCGGAGGGGGAAATTTACAGTCTCCGGCGGGGGCTCTCCTCGGTGCTCAACCAGGAAGATCGTCCCTCAATCACGAAATCGCTCCCCGTCGATCTGCGGAACCAGAATCGCCCGGTGCCCCTCACGGTCAATCGGCCGGTAAAGGAGACCATTTCCTTCCTGCTTGATCACAAGCAACAATACCTGTATCCGTGGCTCCGGCGGGCCTCTACCTACTTTCCGATGATCGAGCAGATTTTTGCCGAGGAGGGGGTGCCGGACGAGCTCAAGTATCTGGCCCTGGCCGAAAGTGGTCTCGATCCGCACGCACAGAGTCGGGCGCAGGCGGCGGGCATCTGGCAGTTCGTGGCCCGGACGGGACGCCAGTACGGGCTGACGGTCGATCCGTGGGTCGATGAGCGTCTCGACCCGGAAAAGTCGACCCGGGCGGCGGCTCGTCACCTGAAAGATCTCTATGATAAATTCGGGGACTGGCAGTTGGCGCTGGCCGGGTACAACTGCGATCCGGGCGTCGTGGAATACCACGCTCGGCAGTATCGAAAACGCACCGGCCGCGCGCCGTCGTTCTGGGACATTTACGACGATCTGCCGGAGGAGACGCGCAACTACGTGCCCCTCTTTACGGCCACGGCCATCATCACGTCGAATCCGACGACGTTCGATCTCAAGCGCGTACAGGCCGGCCCCCGCTACGCGTTCGATTACGTTCCGGTGGAGGTGGCCCTTCGATTAGATCAGCTCGCGCGTCTCGCAGAGGTTGAACCGAACCAGGTGCGTGCCCTCAACCCAGAACTTCGAAGCGATCGGTTGCCCCCATCCAACGCCCCGTACTACGTGCGGCTGCCCTACGGAACCTACTCGACCTTCGCGTCCAACTACGCCGCTTTGCCCGAGGAAGAGCGACCGGAGACCCTTCAGCACGTTCTCCAATCGGGCGAGACGCCGGGCGAAGTGGCCCGGCGCTACCACGTCGACCGGACCGACCTTCTAACAGTCAATGAAACGAGCTATCCCGTCACTATGACGGCGGGGAAGGCCATTGCCACACCGGAAAAGACATACGAGGGCAACGCCCGCGTGGCTCAGAGCGCCGAGCACGAGCCCATCCGGGTTCAGTACGGCAGCCGAGCGGTCCGTTCCCTTGCCGCCAACCCACCCAGTGCCGGCCTGACGGCGTCCCTCACGTCGTCCGCGTCTGCCCCCTAGATCGGAGAATACCGAGTTCCCTTTGCGGAGAAGAGATAGCCCGAACGGGTTGTGTTGAGATGCTCGTCCCTGAATCAGTATCTTAGCGGGCGCGCACATTCCCAACCACAATTCGCTTTGATCCCGTGGCTAACTCATCGATTCGCAGCCTCGGCCTCCGCTTGCTCGGGCTCTGGCTTCTCCTGCACGCCTTCATTGATCTCTTCAACCTCTCGTTTCAGTACCAGAGTCTCGTCTTGACGGTGCTGGCATTGGTGACGGGTGTTCTCCTCATTGTAGGGAGTTGAGTCGCCTCGTTCCTCTCCTTTACGCCCCGACAACGTGAGGTGAGGGCTTTTTACGCACAGACGGTCCCAAAAAAGAAAACGCCCTGCCCGGAACGTCCGGCGCAGGGCGTTTTGACGTTGGAACGAGGCGGTGTCGATTACGCCTTTGTCGAGGCCTGGGAGGTAGCCGCCTTCCGCTTGAGGGCCGAGAGCCAGCGCGTGATGTCGATGTCTTTGGGACAGGCCTCGTTGCAGTTGAAGATGGTGTAGCATTTCCAGAGGCCGTCTGGCGAATCGACCACGTCGAGCCGTTCCTCGGCGCCGTCGTCGCGGCTGTCAAATGTGTAACGGTAGGCCTTGAGCATGGCCGCGGGGCCGAGGTAATCCGGGTCCGCCCAGGTGGAGGGACAGGCGTGCGTGCACGCCCCACACATGATACACTTCGTCGCGTCCTCGATGACCTCGTGCTCCTCGGGGCTTTGTTCGCGCTCGCGCTCCGGAGCCGGCCCATCGGTGATGAGCCACGGCTTCACGTCCCGGTACTTTTCAAAGAAGCGGCTCTGATCGATGACGAGGTCCTTCACGACCGGGGCGGAGGGAAGCGGGGCAAACGTGATGGTGTCTCCGTCCCCGTCCACCAGCTCCTGGACGAGTACGGAGCAGGCGAGCTTATTCTCACCGTTGATCTGCATCGCGTCGGAACCGCAGATGCCGTGCGCGCAACTCTTCCGGAAGGAGAGCGTCCCGTCCTCGTGCCACTTGACGTGGAGCAACAGGGAGAGGGCGCTATCCAGAGGATCGGCCGGCACCTCGTAGGACTCCCAGTGTGGCTCCTCGTCCTCGTCGGGATTATAGCGCTTGATCTCTACGTTCAAATCCATGAGCTACTCCGGTCGTTGTCTGTTTTCAAAAATAGTGCTTGCCCAGGGGCAGAATCGGTGGGAGGGCCCGGCGTCCAATTCCTAATAGCTGCGTTCCTTCGGTTCGAAGCGAGTGATGACGACATCCTTGTCGTCGAACTCGTAATTGCCCTGGCAGTCGCTACGGAAGAGCGTATGCTTCAGCCACTTCTCGTCGTTACGCTCCTCGTAGTCTTCGCGGGAGTGCGCCCCGCGGCTCTCCGTTCGGTTGCGGGCAGACGCCGCAATGGCCTCGGCGTAGTCCACCATGAAGCCGACCTCGACGGCGTCCATCAGGTCGGTATTGAACCGCTTGCCCTTGTCGTCCACGACGACGTTCTTCGCTCGCTGTCGAAGCCCCTCGATGTCGTTGAGGGCCGTGGAAAGTGTGTTGTCGTTGCGGAAGACGGAGACGTTTTCCATCATCGTCTCCTGTAGTTCGGTGCGCACATTCACGGTGGGCTCACCCTCGTCCCGGGTGTTGGAGAGCAGGTCGTCGAGCATGTCGCGCGTGTCCTTCTCGGGCTCCTCCGGCAGCGGGGAAAAGTCCTTGCCCTGACGCACCTGCCGGGCCATCTCCATGCCGGTACGGCGGCCCATGACCACGAGCTCCAGCAGGGCGTTGGTGCCGAGCCGGTTGGCCCCGTGGATACTCACGCACGCGCACTCACCCACGGCATAGAGGCCCGGGACGTACTCCCCGCGCTCGCCTTTCTCGACGTGGCCGTCCTCGTTGGCCGGAATGCCCCCCATCGCGTAGTGGCAGGTGGGCACCACCGGAATGGGCTCCTCCTTGGGGTTCACGGCCATGTAGGTTCGCGAAAACTCCGAAATCTCCGGCAGCTTCTCGTCCAGAATCTTCTCGTCGAGGTGGGTCAGATCGAGATGGACGTAGTTCTTGTCCTGAATGCCCCGCCCCTGGCGGATTTCTTTGTAGATGCACTGGCTCACCATGTCGCGCGGAGCGAGGTCCTTCACGGTCGGTGCGTAACGCTCCATGAAGCGTTCGCCCTCACTGTTTCGTAGGACGCCGCCTTCTCCGCGGGCCCCCTCCGTGATGAGGATGCCGAGGCGGTAGAGGCCCGTGGGATGAAACTGCACGAACTCCATGTCCTCCAGCGGGATGCCGTTGCGCAGCATGATGCCCATGCCGTCGCCGGTGCTAGCGTGGGCGTTGGAGGTCGTCTCGAAGGCACGGCCGTACCCCCCGGTGGCGAAGCAGACCTGCTTGGCGTGGAAGGTGTGGATTTCACCAGTCAGGATTTCGTACGCCACCACGCCGGCGCACTCCCCATCCTCCGTCATGATGAGGTCGAGGACCTGAAACTCGTCGTAGAAACGGACCCCCTGTTTCGTGCACTGATCGTAGAGGGTATGGAGAATCGTATGCCCGGTACGGTCGGCGGCGTGGCACGACCGCTTCACCGGCGCCTCGCCGAAGTTGCGGGTGTGCCCGCCAAACCGACGCTGGGAGATCGTGCCCTCCTCGTTTCGGCTGAAGGGCACGCCGTAGTGCTCCAGCTCCACGATCGTACGGGGCGCGTCCTTGCAGAGCGCCTCGATGGCGTCCTGGTCGCCCACGTAGTCGCTGCCCTTCACCGTGTCGAAGGCGTGCCACAACCAGTGGTCTTCCTCCTCGTTGCCGAGGGCCGCGGCGATGCCGCCCTGAGCAGCGCCCGTGTGGGAGCGGAGGGGGTGGAGCTTCGAAACGACGCCGACGTCGGCGCCCCCTTCTCGGGCGTAGAGCGCGGCCATGAGGCCCGACCCGCCCGCTCCAACGACAACAACATCGTGCTCAAAAGTCATAGTGCGTGGTGCGTGAAGTGTGATGAGTGAAGTGTGATGAGTGAAGCGTGACGAGTGAGAGCAGACCTCCTACTACAGACTGACTCGTTATCTCACGGATCACGATTCACGTTTCACACCCCGATAGTGGGAAGCAGTATTTTCAGAATCGCCCTCTTTCGCCTGGGAATGCCGTTCACCACCCGGCCGTGATCACCGAGTACGTTCCAATGATGAACAGCCCCAGTGCCACGGTCCAGGAGAGCACGCTGGCGATCAGGCGGCCCATCGGATTGCGGATGTAGTCGGTCATCACGTTGTTGAGCCCGTAGAAGCCATGGTGCAGGGCTACAATGAGGAAGAGAACATTGAAGCCCTTCCAGAGGAACGCATACACCGGATCGGCCAGGCGCTGCATCACGACCTGATAGGGGGTCGCTTCGGCGTCGGGCCCAAACCGGGCCTTCACCCCTTCTTTCGCCTCCTCGGGGTATTCAGGCATCTCATTCTTCTCCGTGACGACCTCGTGGGTGACGGACGCCACCTGGTGGTCGTAGTGCTGCACCCAAAAGTGGGTGATCAGCATGAAGACGAGAAACGTGCCCGTGATGCGGTGCAGAAACCAGTTCAGCGCGTTCGACTGAGAGGAAGCCATGGATCGGAGAGAACTAAGGGTGGACGGTACGATGCAGAACGCAACTCGGCGTTAGAGGAAGAGCGACGGCATCGAGCCGGGTCCGAAGAGCCACTCCCCCAGCGCGTAGATCGACGGCCAGCCTCCGACGAGAATGATCAGAAGCGTCACCGCGCCCAGGGTTGCGAACAGCCGTTTTTGCTTCGGGCTCCAGCCGAGAAGATCAATCAGCACAATGCGGAGCCCATTCATGGCGTGGTAGGCGACCGCCACGAGGAGCGCAAACTCGCCCACCTTGAAGATGGGGCTGTGATACTTCGCAATCAGCGCATTAAAGGTTTCCGGATCCGTTAGTGCGGTTAGGCCCCAAATGTGAATGATGAGGTAGACGACGAGGCCCACCCCGGTGAGCCGGTGCATCATCCAGGCAAACATGCCGGTGCGGATCCGGTACCGCTGAAAGCGACTTTCCTGCTCGGCGGTTGCCGCGTCCTTCGACGACGCTTTCGGGGGGCGTTCTCGGGTGTCCACTGCCATAGCGGAAGAAAGCGTTGTGATGCAAAGGGAAAGGGTCCCAGGGAAATAAAGCGCACGCGAGAGCCGGCGTCCCGTTCCGGAGCGTCGGTTGACTCAACGATCTCGTTTCGATCGGGTACTGGGGGGAGACCCGGGCGCTGACCGCTCTGTGCTTGGGAAAAAGTGACCTACAAACTGCCTGCCAAAGGCACACACGGACGAGCAGGTGTCTGAGCATTTTCCCCCAGACACCTCTCGGCGTTGGGCCCGCAGGTCGGCGACTACAGACCGGCGTCGACTATCGCTCCTCAACGGGGACGAAAGTCTTGTCCCGCTCGCCGACGTACTGGGCGCGGGGACGAATCAGACGGTTGTCTTCCCACTGCTCCAGAAGGTGAGACGTCCACCCGGCCGTGCGACTCAGTGCGAAGATGGGCGTGAAGAGATCGGGGTCGATGCCTAACTGGTAGTAGGTGGAGGCGCTGAAGAAGTCGACGTTCGGTGGCAATCCCTTGTCTTCCTTCACCGTCTCCATAATTTCCATGCTGTACCGATACCACTTCATGTCTCCCTCCTCTTCACTCAGCTCCTTCACCATGTCCCGAAGAATAGCGGCGCGGGGATCCATGGTCTTGTAGACGCGGTGCCCAAAGCCCATGACGCGTTCGCCGGCCTCCAGTCGCTCGCGGACGTATTCGGCGGGGTCGGCCCCTTTCTCGTCGATATCCATGAGCATTCGCATTACCTCCCGATTGGCCCCCCCGTGAAGCGGTCCTTTGAGGGCGCCGATGGCCCCGGGGATTGCGGAGTACATGTCCGACATTGTCGACCCGATCACGCGGCTGGTGAAGGTGGATGCATTCAGCCCGTGGTCGGCGTGCAGCACCAGACAGACGTCGAAGGTGTGCTCGGCGGCCTCGCCCGGTTCTTCTCCGTTGAGCATGTAGAGGAAGTTGTGGGCCATCGAGCCGTGGTCGAGCGGGGAGACCGGATCGAGCCCCTTCCGCAGGCGATCGAAGGAGGCGATGAGGGTCGGGATCTGGGACAAAATGCGAACGGCCTTCCGACGGTTGGCGGCCTCCGCCATCAGGTTGGCCTCGTCGTCGTACTGTCCGAGAGCGGAAACGGCCGTTTGGAGCACCGCCATCGGGTGGGCGTCGTCGGGCACGTTGCGCAGGAAGTCGAGAACGGGCGCCGGCAGTGCGCGCTCGCTGCGAAGTTCCTGCCGCAGCCCGTCGAGCTCACTCTGCGTCGGGAGCTTCCCGTTGGCGAGCAGGTACACAACCTCCTCGAAGCAGGCGCCCTCGGCCAGGTCGTTGATATCGTATCCCCGATAGATCAGCTGTCCGTTCTGCCCGTCAATGTCGGAAAGCGCGGACTCCAGGGCGATCACACCCTCCAGTCCCGGAGCCTTGATGGGCGCGTCGTCCGTCGTCAGCTCTTTTACGTCGTGGTCAGCCATAAGGATGGTCCGTTGAATGTCAAAACGTTGGAGAAGATGAATCAGGCCCCTGCATCGGATCCAGCGGTCATCGACTGGGTACGAGGGGCACCCCCGTTAGCGTGCACTAGCTGGGAGGCATGTGGGGTATAACGTAACAGGAAAATTGAGAGAGTCCAGGGAAGTCGTCGGGTCGTTCCTCGAATTTTTTTGTTTTTGCCAAAAACCTCATCCGGGCGTGGGTTTCTTCTTCAACGTCTAAGCTGAGTGCGGGACTCCCCAGTCTACAGATCCTAATGTACAGATCTGACCTACGTGCACGAATTTTCGGTGGACCCCCGTTTTCAGTAGGTCTCATCCGTCCTTGCACGCCCAGTTGGGAGAGTTCATTCCAGTATCCACTGTCTCAAGCAGGGGGCCGCAGTGACCCGGAAAAGAGGACCGGGCCAGACCAACTCGACCGGGTCCGGACGGCTCTGTGACGCCAACCACTCTCCACAGCGGGATCATTTTTCCCGACGCGTCAATACCCATTATGATACTTTCGTACGTGGAGAAATTTCCACGTGGCTTGGGATGCCTCCTGACGACTGTTGAGACGAACAGTGGCTGGGTCCCAAAAACGGTCGGGACTGTCGGGGAGACGCGCCGATCATACGGTTTTGTCTCTCCGATTCAGGGTGCGGCGTAGGGTGCCGGTTGGTCGATGTTCGACCGACCGGCCGTCGGATCGATCGCTCTGCACGGCAGACGCGCGGTCCGGCCCTTTTCCGCACTCGACGCCTGTTGACGCCGTCCGTCGTTGGCATCCCGACGATCCAGTCGTCTCCCGAGACGACCCCCCTTTCGAAACCACTGCTCACGAGTCAAACCGTGCCCGAGCGCACTGGTATCGGCGCAGGACCGGACGCGGGGCTTCGTACAGCGGAGCCGTTTTCCGCCTCCGTCCTGCCACGCGTACCCGCCGAGCTGAACAGGCGGGCGGTCCGCGTATCCTTCCTGACTACGACTGCTAACCGTCCTGCATGACTTTCCCGGACCTCATACATGCTGACCGGTGCGCGCTTCGGCACTCCCTACCCGACCTATGTCCAAAGAAATCGTCGTAAACGTTGGCGAGAGCCAAACCCGCATCGCCATCGTCGAAGATGGCAAGCTCGTAGAACTCTACATTGAGAATGCCGAGAACAAGCGCACGATCGGCAACCTTTGTCTCGGGCGCATCCGCAAGGTGATGCCCAGCATTCAGGCCGCGTTCGTCGACATCGGCCAGGAGCAGGATGCGTTTCTTCACTTCTCGGACCTTTCCGACAACCTCCCCTACCTGCTCGACTTCCTGGATCTCGACAAGCCGAAGGTCGAGGCCATCGACGTGCCGCCCGGCGAAAAGGACTGGGACAAGCGTCCCTCCGATATTCTCAATCGCGGCCAGGAAATCCTCGTTCAGATCACGAAGGAGCCAATTTCGAACAAGGGAAGCCGCATCTCCACGGACCTTTCCCTGGCCGGGCGATTTCTGGTCCTGGTCCCCCTCCAGAACTACGTTGCCGTCTCGCGCAAAATTACCAACGACAAGGAGCGACGCCGCTTGAAAGCCCTCGCCGGCAGTCTGGTGCCCGATAACTTCGGGGTCATCGTGCGCACCGTGGCCGAGGACCGCGACGCTAAGTCGTTGGACAAGGACCTGAAGCTCCTTATGGAGCGCTGGCGCCGCGTCGAGAATCGGTTGCAGGAGAACCCCGATCCGCCCGCGTTGGTGCACGAAGACGTGGACATGGCGTCCTCTATCATCCGCGACCAGTTCTCGGAGGAGTACGATCGAATCTTCGTCGACCACGAGAACCTCTTCCATAGCATTCGCAGCTACGTGAAGGCCGTGGCCCCGAGCATGGTCGACCGGATCGACCTGCATGAGGGCGACCAGCCGGTCTTTGAGGCTGCCAGCATCCAGCAGGGGGCCGATCGGGCGTTCAAGGACCGCGTGGAGCTTCCGTCCGGCGGCTACCTGTTTATCGAACGGACCGAGGCGATGCACGTCGTCGACGTAAACTCGGGCCGTTCGGGAAAAGGCAAGTCGCAGGCCGAAAACTCCCTGAACGTAAATCTGGAGGCCGCCCGCGTCATCGCCCGTCAGATCCGGCTGCGCGACCTGGGCGGGATCATCGTGGTCGACTTCATCGACCTGCACGACGAGAAAGACAAGAAGAAGGTCTACGATGAGCTCAAGAAGGGCTTCAAGGACGACCGGGCGGTCACGAAAGTGTTGCCCATGAGCGACTTTGGGCTCGTGGAGATTACCCGTCAGCGGCTACGCCCCAGCATTACGACGACGTTTTCCTCGGCCAACGGGGCCCCGTCCCCCGACGACGAAGACGACGGGTCCGACAAGCTTCGCCGGGCCGAACGCAAGATTCAACGGCTGGAGCAGGAAGTGGAGAAGCGCGAAGAGGAGGTCGAGCGCCTCAAGGAGCAGAAAGACGAGGACGATGCCGACGAGAAAGCGGCGGAGGCGGAGCAACTCCGCGAGAAAATCCGGCACCTGGAGCGCCAGGTAGAGGAGGCTCGTGAGCGCGCGCAGGCCAGCCCCCAGGCCCCCACCGTCGATGGAGAGGCGGGCGGCCCCGTCCACACCCGAGAAGCGATGGCCTCCGCCAACGAGTTTGTAGAGAAGGTCGAACAGTGGATCAGCGAGCATCGGGACCAGCATCGCGCAATCACCCTGCGCGTTCATCCGTTCACGGCCGCATTTCTCCAGCGTCCGGTGCCGAGCCACCCCACCCGCTGGTTCATGAACCATCTCGTGCGCGTTCACCTCGAAACCGACGACGACCTCGACCCGCTTACCTTCCACGTCGTTGATCCGCATGGCGAGCCGCTCACTGAATCGGCGTGACGTTCTGCGGGGGCCGGAACAACCGACCGGCCCAGGCGGAATGAGGAGACGGTCGGAACCGCCCACGGCACTGTGTGAAGTATGTCTGTGCCGGTCGAGGGGCGTCGGGCGGTTCTGAACGCTACTCGCGGCCCTGCCGAACTCGCTCATTCGTGCGCATGGACACGACGACGATCATCGAAGAACTCGAGGACGTAGCCGGCCGGCTCGGGTTTGAGGTTCGAATTGAAAAGGGAAACTTCCGGGGAGGACGGTGCATCATGGGGGGGGAAGAACTCATCATGCTCAACAAGCGCCACCAGCCTGAGACCCGGCTTGTCGTACTGGCCGAGGCTCTTCGGGACGCCCCTCTTGACACCATCTACATGAAGCCGGCCGTGCGTCAGGCCCTTGAAGATACGTGGGCACAGCTCGACGCGGCGGAGGAGGCGACGCATGTCGACGGATGAGGAGCCGATCGAATCGGAGGTGCCAACGGCCGAGATGGTCGTGACCGACGCCGCCCCTGAGCGCCACGCCGACACGCCCCCGCTCACCGTCACCTTTCTGGGGACAGGAACCTCCACCGGCGTGCCCGTCATCGGCTGCGGATGCGAGGTGTGCTCGTCGGACGATCCACGCGATACCCGGACCCGCTGCGCCTGCCATGTGCGCGTCGGGGAGATGGGCGTGCTCATCGACACCGGTCCCGACTTTCGACGGCAGGCCCTGCGCGAAGACATCGCCCGCATCGATGCGGTCTGTTACACACATCACCACTTCGACCACGTCGTCGGCATCGACGACCTCCGGCCTTTCTTCTTCGACAATCGCCGCGTGATGCCGTGCTACGCCCACGCCGACACGGCGGCCGTCCTGCGCCGAAACTACGACTACATCTTCGGCGCCGATCCGTATCCCGGGGCGGCCAACGTGGCCCTCGAAGAAGTGGACGGTCCGTTTACCGTCCCGATTCTTCTCTACCACGGCGAGATGCCGGTCTACGGCTACCGGATTGGAAACTTCGCGTACCTGACCGACGTGAGCGAGATTCCGGAGGCGAGCTACGCAGGATTGGACGACCTCGACGTGCTCGTCCTCGATGCCTTGCGGCCCGACCCCCATCCTACGCACTTCTCGTTCGACAAGGCCGTGAACGTGGCCCGGCGCATCGGGGCTCGGCAGACCTACTTCGTACACATGACCCACAATGTTCGCCACGCCGAGGCCAATGCCCGCCTTCCCGAGGACATGCAGTTGGCCTACGACGGACTCACGTTTGAGTCTAGATAGAGAGGGGGACGAGCGTCCAGTCGGGGGGAAGGCGCCGGGACGCGGTTGAACAGGTTCGCCCACCGGGCGCCTGTGGGGAGAAGGGGACGGACAACGGGAACTGCCCCGAATGCTCGTGGGAGGCCGGAGGTGTGTCGCCGAAGCGGGCCGAGGCGGATGGGATCGAGACATCTGCGATAAACAATGCCGGCAAGGGGGGATTGAAAGTAGCCGTACCCAAGACGAGTAGAACGCGTCGACGGGTGCTCGTCTGTGCCCCCCAAGTGCTTGAAGTGGGCGAGACCGCCGTTTCGGCTTCACTGTGGCAGGACGTCACGGCCCCACGACGGATTACGCCCGGTCTGCACCTGGACGGTTTGGAATGGCCCTGCCTCCTTATGGATGACGATACCTTCTACGAGCGCCTTCCGGTGCTGAGCAACTTCGCCAAGGTTGCCCAGCCCGAGCACTACACGCCGGTGCCCGACGACTGGGTCGTTGCGGTGGGAGACGTTCGCGACTCCACGGGGGCCATCGACAGGGGGCTCTACAAACAGGTGAATATGGTTGGGGCCTCGGTCATCGCGGCCGTCCTCAACGCGATCGAACACCGGGCGGTGCCCTACGTCTTTGCGGGGGACGGCGCGGCGCTCTGCGTCCCGGGAGCGCACAGGGAGGCTGTGACGAGGGCGCTTGGGGGGGTGCGCCGAATGGCGCGCGACGAGTTCGCCGTTCGGCTTGACGTGGGCGTGGTGCCGGTGGCGGACCTTGTGCAACAGGGCCACGCAATCATGGTGGCGCGGTACCGCCTGTCGGATACGATCGAGCAGGCCGTTTTCATGGGAGGCGGCCTCTACGTAGCCGAGGAGCGTGTGAAGGCCAATCCAGAAGGCCGGTACGGGGTGTCGCCGTCGGTGGAGGGACCGGCCGATTTTTCGGGCCTGGAGTGTCGGTGGGATCACGTCCCGAGCCACCGGGAAGAGATTGTCGCTCTCCTGGTACAGGCTACGGGCGCTTCTTTACAAGACGATGCCCGGATCTACGACGATGTCATCGGCACGCTGCACAAGATTTACGGGGACGATGACAGCCGACCGGTCCTCCATGGTCAGCTTCGCCTGGCGTTTGCCCCCGATAAGCTCTCGACAGAGCAGCGTGTACGGACCCACGGACAGGGCTGGTGGCGGCGGGTTCTCTACTGGCCGGCACTCTGGATGCAGAATGCGCTCGGGGGGCTCTTCATGGCGATGGATTGGACGACCGACGAGACGCAGTGGGGAAATTACAAAGAGGACCTGGAGGCGCACACGGACTATCGGAAGATGGACGGCACGTTACGGGAGGTGCTTGCCGGGACGGTCGATCAGCGAGAGACGTTCGAAGCCTACCTCCAGGAGCAGTACGAGGCCGGAAATTTAGTCTACGGGCTCGATGCCTCGGACGCGGCCATGGTGACGTGTCTCGTCTTTAAGCACGAGAAGGAGCACGTGCACTTTGTGGACGGGGCGGATGGAGGGTACGCCCACGCCGCTCAAGACTTGAAGGAGCGAGAACGGGGGCGGGGCGCGTCGGGCTGAGCGTGCGGGAGGCGCTTCGTACGAGCGTCATGTTCTCTACCGGTCTGCTCGTGCTAGGGGGCACCTCCGAGATCCCCTGCTCGTTTCAGAACGGGACGGAAGAGAACGGATAACGGCCGGAACGATTTATTCCGTGGTGGGCGCGGTCGAAGAAGCATTCTCCCGGAAGCGCGGCAGCGTCACCACGACGGTGGTGCCCTCCCCCTTTGTGCTGTTGACCTCAATGTCGCCATCCATGAGGTCGATGAGACGCCGGGTGATGGTGAGGCCCAGCCCGATGCCTTCGTATTCGCGCATGGTTCCTTCGGACTCTTGCTTGAATGCCTCGAAGATGCGCTGGAGGAACGATTCGCTGATCCCGACCCCTGTGTCGGCCACTGTCAGGATCACGGCGTCCGACTCGGGGGTCAGAGCGACAGTCACACGGCCCTCCTTCGTGAACTTAATCGCGTTGGTGAGTAGATTGGTGAGTATCCGGTCGAAGGCGGTCTCGTCCACGAGGGCCTCTACGGGGGAGGGGGGAAGGTCGAGCCGGAGATCCAGGTCATTCCGGTCTATCTGCGGCCGAAGCAGGTTCACCGTTTCGTGAATTTGATCGTTGAGGGCGGTTCGTTTGAGCGTCAGACTGATTTCGTCTTCCTCAAGGCGCGCCAAGTCGAGGACGGAGGTGAGGGTTTGTTTCAGTCGCATACCGCTGCGCTGGATAAGCGAGGCCATCTCCTCTTCCTGCCCCCCAACCTCCTCCCCAAGCACCTCGGCAAATCCGATAATCGACGTAAGGGGGGTGCGAATCTCGTGACTCATGTTGGCCAGGAAGGCAGATTTCAGCCGGTTCATCTCCTCCGCCCGTTCTTTGGCCTCTACCAGCTTTTGCTCGTACTTCTTGCGCTCGGTGAGGTCCACCCCATAGGCAAAGACGCGTACCGTTTCGCCGCTTTCGTTGGTGACAGGGTGGGCCACCCGCAGGATGTGGCGGGTTTCCCCCTCGGCGGTTGTGACCGGGTCGTCGAACGAGTCCGGCTCTTGTGTCTCGGCGACCCTTCGGAGCCAGTCCACGCGTGCCTGGAAGGGGGCGGGATCGAGGTCGCGTCGTCGGGCGTAGTCGACGGCCGTCTTGCCGATGAGCCAGTCTCGCATCTCATCGTCGCCCACGGCGGCGGGGTTCAAGAACAGATAGCGCACCTCCGAATCCATTACGGCCACCTCGATGGGCAGCTCCGTGAGGGCTTCTTCGTAGAAAGACGTGACGGCGGCGATGGCGTCTTCGTGGCGTTCCTCGGTAATGTCGGTCTCCGCGACGAGAAAGCCGGTGCACGTGCCGTCGTTGTCGAACAGGGGCGCACCCCTCACCCGCACCCAGTACTGGGTTCCTGATTTTCGGTAGTTGAGAATGTCGGTGGCGAAGGACTTCTGTCGCTCGATCTGTACACGGATGTGGGACACAGTGTCCTCGTCGGTGGCCGGGCCGTGGAGCAGCTGGCCGGGTCGGTGTCCGCGCAGTTCCTGGCGGGCGTACCCGGTTAGCTCCACGAAGCGGTCGTTGACCCACTGGATCCGGCCCGCCGAATCAAGACGAAGAAGGCCGTCGGAAGTGAGTCGGGCCGCTACGTCGAAAGGAGGAGACGGCGACGAAGATTCCGGAGGTTGGGACGGGTCCCTCTCCGGCGTCGATTCCACAGGGGGGAACGTGGACGACGACGTCCGGTGCACATCGAGAGCGTTGGTAACGAGTGCACTGAAGTCTTCGAGTCGATCCACCGCCGCGGCGCAGAGGGTCCTTGGGGTCGTGTCGAGGAGGTGGACGGTGCCGATGGGAATGTCGTCGTCGGTCCGGACAGGCGTTCCGGCGTAGAATCGGATTCCCGGTTCGCCGGTCACGAGGGGGTTTTGTGCAAACTGTGGATTCCGCCGGGCGTCCTCGACCACGAGGGACGTGTCTTCATTCACGACATGGAGGCAAAAGGAGTGCTCACGGGGGATCGTCGTGTCGAAGCCCGTGGTGGCTTTTACCCACGTGCGGTCGCCCCCCACGAAGGCCACTGTTGCTGTGGGCACGTCGAAATGGTCCGCCATGAGCCGAGTGATCCGGTCGAAGGGCTCCTCGGGCGGCGTGTCGAGAATATCGTAGGACGCGAGGGCCGCAAGTCGCTCGCGTTCCGAAACGAACCCAGACATACCGGCCGAAAGAGAGAGGTCTCGAAAAGGCTCAGGCGAACGAGGACGTGAGCGACGTGGTCGGCACAGTTTGGGATGGGGCCCCCACTCTTAGGGGAGACGGGAAGGGGCCGGTTCCGAGAGGCTGTGCAGACTGCCCACCGCGGACGTGCTGTAATGAAGCAAGTGAAACCGGCGTTCCGTCCGGTTGTCCCTGACGTTGCGCCTGGGGCACGGCGAGGACGAATTCAAGAGGGAGGAAGAGCGGTTGCTTGACGAGACCAGAAGAAGTCCCGTCGGAAGCGGGTCAGGATCGGTTCGGGCCGGCCCGACCGTCTCGATCGCGTGGAGGAGTGGGGACGGCGAAGTAATACCAGGAAAACCCTCCCGCGATGACGATGAAGGCCAGGGCAAGCCCCATCATCTCACCGGGGGTTGTATCGGGGGCTTCCGAGATCGATGGAAGCGCCACGAGCCCCCCGACGAACACGACGAACGCAAAGATGCCAAGACCGAAGTAGTCCAGAAAGAATTTCACTGATCGGTGATCTCGGCTTGTTCGACGAGGTCAGCTAAGATCCAGAGTGAGGGCACCCACAGACCAACGAAGATCGCGGCCTGCTTACTGCCACTGAACCACAGGAAGAGGGAGAGGGCTAGCGCCAGGACGCCGGCGACAAAGATCCACCCTTTGCTGTTTGTCATGAAGGGGATCGTCTTGATCGAAGAGGAACGGTCGGCAACGTTTCGCCCCGTTATGACATGGGTCATGCCATCACAAGGGCCATGCCATTACAATATGAAGTGGAGCGCCGATCCGGGAAACGGGAATCGTTGCAGCCGTTCTACATTTTTAGTTCAAACGCATGAACGCTCTTTGCGATGGCACGGCGCAGGAAAACGGCAACGGATCTATCCTTTTTGGTCGATCCTTGACCGATCATTTTCCCATGATGGCCTCCGCCCTGCCTGAATCCGACCCTCCTTCGCCCGCCGCTGCTCCCGGGCCGGCGGACGCCGCCGCACTCGTGGTCGACGAGCAGGGATGGGGGGAAGACGTCTCTCGCGTGAACGGCCGTATGCCAACGCGTTCGCCTGGCGATTGTGGGGGCCGCCCTATCAATGAGTATTGCCCGAGTCGGTGGGGGAGCGCATTTTGGAGGCCGTCCAGCAGGCGGGTTCCAGCGCCCCGCCCGTGTCCGTGGGCGTGTACCGTTCCGGTGCGCAGCGGTGGTTCGACGTGCACGTCCAGCCCACGAAGAAGGCCACCGGCGTCACATTCCGGGACCGGACGGATCACCAGCAGTGAAAGCCCCTGCTTCACCTGCTGGACGCGACGGTTCTGGAAGGTCTCTTTCGGGTTTCGGCGGACGATGCCATCGTGACGGTGCGTCTCTACGAGGCCGACGATTCGGTTGTCCTGGAAGTGGCCGATACGGCACCGGGGGAGGGCACTACGGCAACCGCACGTCCGCCCGGCGTCCGAGGGGAACCGACAGAAGAGAAAGAGGAGCGCTCAACCTGCCTGCGCCGGCACTGCCACACGTAGGGTCAATGTCGGAGGGCCGAGAGGCTCCCTACGACCAGGTTGATCGCCGTTCCGATGGCCGTGTACCAGGGCCACCCGATGGTGCGCAGGTTTGCCTGCTGAATGGTGGCGTCCGTCGGGTTCAGTACGAAGAGCCAGCCGTCCGACGGGCTGTGCCACACGCCGAAGATGATGAGCACCATGGCGCCGATCGACACGACGAAGGCGACCAGCGCGTCGAGCTGGCGTGTCCGTTCGTGCCAGAGCCCGAGGAGGAAGGCCCCCAGCAAGCCGCCGTACGTGAACGAGGCGATCGACAGGCCGAGCTCCACCACCGGGTTGTTGCTGTCCTGAAAGAGGCTCGCGAACCCGATGAAGACTGCGCCCCAGAAGAGCGTGAGGCCGCGAGAGACGAGTAGCCCCCACTCCGCGTCTAGCGAGCGGTCCGCGATGCGTTCGTAGAGATCATTTACCGAGGAAGACGCCAATGCGTTGAGGGAGGAGGAGAGCGAGCTCATGGCCGCGGCCACAATGCCCGCCAGGATGAGTCCGGACAGGCCTGCCGGCAGGCCCTCGATAATGTATTTCGGGAAGACCTCATCGCTGCGCTGAAGGCCGAGGGCTTCGACCGCCGCCCCGTCGTAGTGTGCCCAGAGCAAGAGACCGACGCCCAGAAAAAGCGCGAACTGCACCATCACGATGATCGCGCTTCCGATCACTGCCTTCCGGCTATCCTGTTCGTCGCGGCAGGCCAGCAGGCGCTGTACGATGAGCTGGTCGGTGCCGTGGGAGGCCATCGAGAAAATGGCCCCGGCAATGACCGCCGTCCCGAACGTGTAGGGCATCGTGAACCAGCGCCCGAACGAGTGGTCGAAGCCGAAATCAATGAGGTTCGTCTTGCCCGCCTCTACGACCGTCTGCCACCATCCGGGCGGCACGTCGCCCAGCAGAAAGAAAATGGCGACTAGGGCCCCGCCCACGTACAGCAGCATCTGCACCACGTCCATCCACACCACCGCCTTGATGCCCCCGACGAGCGTGTAAACGGCCGTCACCACCCCAATGATGAGGATGATCTGAACGTACGTCATCTCCAGCCCCGCCGTGTCGGCGATTACCTTCAGCGGAATGGCCGTGGCGAAGAGGCGGACCCCGTCGGCCAGCAGGCGCGTGCCGAGAAAGGTGACCGAGGCGGCGCCCTGCATGGTGTCCCCGTAGCGGTCGCCGAGGAAGGCGTAGGCCGTTTTCAGCTTGCCGGCGTAGTAGCGCGGCAGAAAATAGAGGCTCACGATCACGCGCCCCACCAGATACCCCAGGGTAATTTGCAGGAAGGTGAGGGCGCCACCGTACGCCACCGCCGGCACGCCCACCACGGTGAGCGTGCTGGTTTCCGTGGCGACCACCGAGAGGCACACCGCCCACCACCCCCCGCCCAGACGCCGAAGACGGCAACCCCGGCGAGGTACGCGACGATGACGACGAGGTCGAGCGTGGTGAGCATAGGCGTTCGTTCGCTGGGCAACCAATCGAAGCGAGGCGGCTCAACGCTCCCCTCCGTCGTCGTGCCGGGATGCGTGTGCGAGGCGCGTGAGTGCCAGGGATAGGCTACCGGTCACTCGAAGGAAACGCAAGCCGAGAGCGCCAATGCCGGGTCCCGTTGAACGCACCCCCACGCACGGTTTTGGCGATTTCGGACCAATCAAAAACGGGAGCGTCTCCCGGTTTCGACCATGTGGGAGCGCGCGAACCCGTCACTCCGCCCGGAGGCGGTGAGCGCGGCGGAGGGCGCCCACCGCCGGCTCCTCCTCCAGCCGCCCTACCCGCCACGCCGGAAAGCGCTCCCGCAGACAACTCCGAAGACGCTCCTCGTAGTGGGCGTTCTGCAAGAGTCCCCCCAGCAGCGTGATGCGCGAGGACATCGCCTCGGTCCGGGTCAGGACCCACCCGATCTGTTCGACGAGCCGAGACACGTGTTCAGACAAAAGCGCCGACGCCACTGCGTCCCCCTCGGCCGCCGCTTCGATCACCAGCGGAGCGACCGCTTGCACGCCGAAGGCCCCCTGATACACCTTCCGCATCAGGGTCTCCCGGTCTCCAATGCCGTGCGAGTCCCGTACCCGACCGCGCAGGACCGTCTCCGCGCCTCCGTCGAAGGTCGCGGCCACCGCTCGGAGCCCCGCCCGCCCAAGCGCGTAGCCGCTCCCGGCGTCGCCCAGCACGTGGCCCCAGCCCCCCGCCCGCAGCAGGTTGCCCTCCGCCGTGCGACCCACCACCACCGAGCCGGTCCCGGCGATGACGACGAGTCCCCCTCCGGTGTCGTAGGCCGCGTCCAGCGCAATGAGCGCGTCGTGGACCACCTCCACCTGCACTGCGGGGCCGCCGCACTCCCGCGCGAGCCCCTTCTCGCGCAGGGCCGCCCGCAGAGCCTCGGCGAGGGCGCGCCGCATCTCGGCCCGCCCGGCCCCGGCCACGCCCGCGCTAAGCAACATCGTCTCCACCCCAGACACCTCTCGGAGCACCTCCCCGACCAGTCCCGCCAGCACCTCCGCCGCCTCCGCCCGTCCCACCTGGTTCGGGTTCGCCCCGGAGCCCCGCCGCTCGAGACGCTCGTCCCCGCCGGCCCGCTCGGCGATCAGACGCGTCTTGGAAGCCCCCGCGTCCAGTCCAACGAAAAGAGAAGAGGAGGGCACAGGTCGAAATGCCGGATCGAGAGAAAACAGCCGAATACAGTCCCGCAGCCGGGGACGAGGGACCGTCAGGAACTGTGTCTCCGCCCCGCACCCGTACACCGTCCCAAGACAGCGCGTCGGCTACGGGCAGCGCAGCGTTCCCAAAACAACGGGAACCGGACCCTTTCCGCAAGATGGAAGCGCTCCCACCCTCTCGTGGAAGCGATTCCAGACTTGGCTCCCCCTTGACCGACGTCCAACGAAGCACTTATCATGCACAGTCCTCGTGCACAACGCTCCGCCTGCGCGTCCGGCAGCCCCCACTGCGGACCCGCCAGGGCGCGAATGGCGGCAGTGTCTACCAGCCCCGACGGCCGACATGCTTCGCCGTTTTTCCTTTTTGCTACCGGCCGTCCTCGGCCCCTCCAGGGGGGTGCCCCCTCGGGCCGCCAACGGGTACGGCGGCCTCGTGCTCGCGGCGGTGCTCGTGCTTTCCGGAGCCGGCTGTCAACCGGGGGGCGACTCGGAAACGGGCCCCGCCGGTCAAGAGGACTCGACCGTTCGGTGCGAGACGCCCCCCACCGGCGACGAGCTGCGCGGCGTGTGGCTGACGAACGTCGACTCGGACGTGCTCGACAGCCGGGAGAACATCGAGGAGGCCATGGCCTTTCTTGCCGAGGACTCGCTCACTGGGCAGCCCATCGATCCGCAGTACGAAGGACGCGATCCACTCGGGGAGCTCGTGGCGGCGGCGCACGACCGGGGTCTCGTCGTCATCCCCTGGTTCGAGTTCGGGTTTGCCTCGTCCTACGGCACGGAGGGAGCCGGCCCGATCCTTCAGAAGCATCCGCAGTGGGCGGCGCGCGACACGAGCGGCGCGCTCGTCACGAAAAACGGCTTCGACTGGATGAACGGGTACCGCCCCGCCGTGCAGGACTTCCTGATGAACCTGGTCATGGAAGTCGTCGAAAACTACGACGTCGATGGCATTCAGGGGGACGACCGGCTGCCCGCCAATCCGGTCGAGGGGGGATACTCCGACTACACGAAGAGCCTTTACCGGCAGGAGCACGACGGCCGCAATCCGCCCACCGACCCCCGAGACGAGGGCTGGAAACAGTGGCGGGCCGACAAGCTCAGCGACTTCGGTCGGCACATGTACGACGACGTGAAGGCGGTCGATTCCTCGCTCGTCGTGTCCTGGGCGCCCAGCCCGTATCCGTTCGGGTACAACGAGTACCTTCAGGACTGGCCCGCGTGGATCAACCGGGGCTTTACGGACCTCATCCACCCGCAGGTGTACCGTCGCAACGTTCAGGAATACGAGGACTTCCTCGACACGCAGCGGGCCGACCAGGCAGGCTGGGACGGCAGCAACGTGCACGGCTTCTATCCGGGCGTCTTAATGAAGGTCGGCGACTATCGGATGACGCCGGAGGAGCTAAAGACGGTCATTCGGACGAATCGCTCGCGAGGCATCGAGGGGGAAGTGTTTTTCTTCTACGAGGGCCTGCGCGAGGACGGCGACGAACTGGCCGACGTGCTGAAGAGCTGCTATCGCGAGCCCGCCGACCTGCCATTCGACCCCGCGCACGTGCCGTGAGACGACCGCGGATGGCGGTCACACTGCCTGGATCCTCCGTCGTAACCGACGTTCCCGCATGGCTACGATCGATTACGTCATCATCGTCGTCTACCTCACGGCCCTCATCGGGATTGGGCTGTATCTGCAGCACTGGGCCTCGAAGGGGATCGACAGCTACTTTCTGGGCGACAACGACATCCCCTGGTGGGCCCTGGGCGCGTCGGGGATGGCCTCGAACCTGGACGTGTCCGGCACCATGATCATCGCCGCCCTCATCTATGCGCTGGGCGTGCAGGGCTTCTACATCGAAATTCGGGGCGGCGTGGTGCTGCTGCTGGCTTTCTTCATGGTCTTCATGGGGAAGTGGAACCGGCGCGCCCGGGTGATGACGCTGGCCGAGTGGATGGAGTATCGCTTCGGCAGCGGGCGGCAGGGGCAGGCGGCGCGCGTCTTTGCGGCCTTTGCCAACCTGGCGTTCGCCATCGCTACGGTGACCTACTTCGCGCAGGGCGGCGGCATTTTCCTTGGCGAGATCATGGGCATCGACGCCGATCTGGCGGCGGTCCTGATGATCCTGATCGCCTCCATCTACACGATCGCGAGCGGCATGTACGGCGTCGTCTATACGGACGTCTTTCAGGGCTTCCTGATTTTTGGGGCCATTCTTTACGTCATCTATCTGGTGATGGGGCAGTACGCGCTCCCGCCGGAGTTTGCCGTGTCGGTGCCGATGGGGGACGGGTCGTTCCGGGAAATCGAGACGACGCGGCAGGCCTGGACGAACGTGGTGCCGGACTGGCGCAAGGAGGTGCCCGGCACGTACGGGCAGTACGATCTCTTCGGGCTCGGCATCCTCGTGTACCTCTTCCGCTCCTGCATCGACGGGATGAGCGGCACGGGCGGCTACATCATTCAGCGCTTCTACGCGGCGAAGGACGAACGGGAGGCCGGCCTGCTCAGCGCGTTCTGGATCGTGCTCATGTCGCTGCGCTGGCCGTTCGTGGCGTGCATCGCCATCATGGGCGTCAGCTACGGCGTCACGAACGAGGTGATCGCCAACCCGGAGGAGGTGCTGCCCGTGGTCATTCTGGAGCAAATTCCGGTGGGCCTGAAGGGGCTGCTCGTTGCGGGCCTCATCGCTGCGGCCATGTCCACGTTCGACTCGGTGGTGAACGCCGGGGCCGCCTACTGGACCCGCGACGTCTACCAGCGCTTCGTGAACCCGGACGCCGACGAAACGACGCTCATGTGGCAGAGCCGCGTCTCCTCGGCGGTGGTCGTCGTCATCGGCATGATCTCGACGTACGCCTTTTCGACGCTCAACGACGTGTGGAGCTGGCTCACGCTGAGCCTGGGGGCCGGGCTGCTCGTGCCGCAGGTCATTCGGTGGTACTGGTGGCGGTTCAACGGGTACGGGTACGCGGGCGGGGTGGCCGTGGGCATGGTCCTGGCGGTCCTTCAGCGCATTCTGGTGCCGGAGCTGGCGGAGATGGGGCAGTTCCTTGCCGTCGGTTCCGGCACATTCGTCGCCTCCGTCGCCATCACGTTCGCGACGGAGCCCACCGACCGGGACGTGCTCCACACCTTCTACCGGGAGACGAAGCCGTTCGGCCTCTGGGACCCGGTGCGCGAGCGCATCGACGCGATCGACCTCGACGCCATTCGGGCCGAAAACCGCCGCGACATCCTGTCCATCTGCCTCGCCGTGCCCTGGCAATTGACGCTGTTTCTGACCACGATGATGGTCGTGACGAAGGCGTGGGCCACAGTGGCTGTGCTCAGCGTCCTCCTGCTCGCGTTGTCGGTGGCGCTCTACTTCACCTGGTACCGGCATCTCTCGGTGAGCGAGGAGACCTCGGCGGCGGTGAATCCGGCGACGGCGGACGTGTCGGAGCGGTAACCGGGGTTCCGTATTTCTGCCTGTGCTTTTTGTCAACCCGTGGGAGGGTCAGTCACCTTCAGGAATGGTTGTTCATTTTTGCCTGGATGCAATGGTGTGAAGTTGTTTGTGAAGGGCGGGCCAGTTGTCCCGGACAAGCTGGGTCTTTTCCTACTTTGCCGATCCGATAAGTCGATCATGAAAAATTGAGTGCTTTCTTCCTGGCTGGATGTCCATTTTGGCAGCCCCGAAATGCACCGAAGGCTTTCGGTGTTGGCTGGCGGAAAATAGCCTGAGACCCGTGCGCGTTACACTGAAATTTCTCAAACTCGCTTGGCAATCTGTGTAGAGTTATGAGATAAACCGCAGGACGCTGGTGTTCTCTTCGTGAGTTTCTGCTCCATCCCAGGAATGGGTGTGCATTTTTGGCCGGATCCAAAAATGCACGAAAAAGATCGCGGCTGTGAAGAAATGGCCTGACGCTCCCCACCGCTCCACTGAAATTTCTCAAACTCACTATCGCTCAGACATGAGAAATTTCGGTCGTTTCGCTCCGGGGAGCGTCCGGGCGGCCACTTCTTCAAGGCCAGAAGGGACCTCCTTTCGAGCCTCTGAGGTCTTTCCTTGATCGGTTACATCCAGCGGATAATTGCATAAAGTTACACAGATTCCCCCAGTCGTCCGGGCGGCATTTTCTTCGAAGCCGAACGGCTTTCATTCAAATGCCGAAAAGGCCTCTTTCCGAGCCACTGAGCCTGAAGCACGGGGAAGAGTTCATGGGTGTATCGCCTCGCGTGCATTTCCTCCCGCAGCGGCCTCTGCCGAATTTCTGCGGGCATCAAGCCGTTTCGGCAGGGGCCGCCGCCGTGTTGAGGGCGGTGTGGAGGGCGTCGGCAAATTCTCGGACGTCCGCGTCGGAGGCGACGAGCGGCGGCATGAGGCGCATCACGTGCGGATCCGACGAGCCGCCCGCCAGCACTCCGCGGTCGCGGAGCGCGTCCAGTACCGGATCAACGGGCTGGTCGAGCTTGAGCCCGAGGAGGCAGCCTCGACCCCGCACCTCCTCCACCATCGGCCCCACCTGCGCGGCGATCTGCTCGTGAATCTCGGTGGCCCGCGCCATCAGATCCTCCTCGACCAGCGTTTTCAGCGTCGCCTCGACGGCGGCCATCGCGAGCATGCCGCCCCCGAACGTCGATCCCTGATCGCCGGGCTCCACCGTCTCGGCCACCGCGTCGGCCACGAGGACGGCGCTGACCGGCACGCCCGCCCCGAGGCTCTTCGCGAGAGAGAGAAGGTCCGGCGTGGCCCCGAGCTGTTCGGACATGGAGAAGGTACCCGTCCGGCCCACGCCGGTCTGCACTTCGTCGAAGACCAGGAGGGTGCCGTACTCATCACAGAGGGCACGGAGGCCCTGTACGTAGTCGGCGGGCAGGGTTTGCATGCCGGCGATGCTCTGGATGGGCTCCAGGATGACGGCGGCGACGGTCTCCGAGGCAAGCGCCTCCTCCGCCGCCGCGAGGTCGCCCACCGGAATCCAATTCGTCTCCGGAAGCACGTCCTGGTAGGGGGTGCGGTACGATTCGTCGTGCGTGGTGGCGAGGCTGCCCAGGGTGCGACCGTGCCAGCCCTGCTCCATGGCGACGACGCCCGACCGACCCGTGTACTTGCGGGCCAGTTTCAGGGCGGTCTCGTTGGCCTCCGAGCCCGAGTTTGCAAAGAAGACGTTTCCGAGGCCGTCGGGGGCGAGCGTCGTGAGTCGCTCGGCGGCCGTGGCACGTACCGGGCTGTGCGCAACGTTGGAGTAGAAGAGGAGCTTCTCGGCCTGCTGCTGCACGGCCTCTACGACGGCGGGGTGGCAGTGGCCGAGGAGCGACACGCAGTGTCCGCCGTAGAAGTCGAGGTATCGGGTTCCGTCGGCGTCCCACACGGCGGTTCCCTCGCCCCGCACCAGCGCCATCGGCATTTTGTCGTACGTGGGAATCTCAAGCGCCTTTTCGATTTCGATTGTCTCGGTCGTCGTCATGGGAGGAACAGTCAGTGAGGGCATTGTGAGTGTGCGCGATGGTCGGTCGTTCGCCGTCGCCGTCCGCTAGGTCGGGTTCCGCTCCGTCGCGGGGAGGAGGCCGGCGGTTTCGGGCAGGCCGAGCGTCCGATTGAGGTTCTGCACGGCCTGGCTGGCGGCCCCCTTCAGCAGGTTGTCCAGGGCGAAGCCCACGACGAGCGTGCCGTCCTGCCTCGTCCAGCCGACGTCACAGAAGGGGGTGTTCACGGCCGGCCGGAGCGACGGAAGCGTCCCCGCCGAGCAGCGGACGAGCGGCGCGTCCGCGTACGCTGTTTGAAACCAGTCCGTCACCGGAGCAGCCGGCTGTGCCGCGGGCCGGTCGATCTGTGCCGTGCCCCAAATTCCCCGCGTCCAGGGCCCGGAGGCCGGGACGAAGTGAAGGTCAACGTGCGGTCCCAGCATCTGCGTAATCTCCGGCCCATGCTGGTGGCCCAGAACCTTGTAGGGCCGCACGTTGCCGTCCCGCGTCGGGAAGTGGGTGGCGGACGAGGGCGTGGCCCCCGATCCGGAGGCCCCGGTCAGGGCGGTGACGTGCGCGGAGAATGGGGACCCCTGCTTGGCCAGCGGCGCCAGCGCCAGCGCCACCCCGGTCGCGTAGCAGCCCGGATTGGCGACGAGGGACGACGAGCCGACGGGGGCGCCCCACTCCGGCAGCCCGTACACTGCTTCGTCCAGTAGGCCCGGGGCCGGGTGCTCAACGTCGAACCATGTTGGGTAGAGCGCGGCGTCCTGAAAGCGGAAGTCGGCGCTCAGGTCAATGATCGGGCCGTCGAATCCTGTGTCGAGCACGTCGGGCACGAGGTGCATGCTCT
>PXTG01000070.1 GCA_003023365.1 Bacteroidetes bacterium QH_7_62_13
ACGAAGGCCTTCGGGGGGGATGAGGACGACGGCTCAATCGTGAGCGACACGGTGGCCACCGAAAGCCTTCTAGACGATGACGTCGCGGGTGATGGGGCGCCCACTTCGGCGACAGAGACTTCCGGCGAACCGTCTCCTCCGTCTGAATCATGATTTCAGGGACGCCCCATTATCACTCGTTTGTCCCGGGCGCCCCCAGTCAAGACGGGCGGATTTCGGGTTGGCAAAACCTCCAGGTCCGGAGAGAAAGGAAGGGCCCGGTTCCCGCTAGGGAGGTTTACGATGACCTGCGCATATCCCCGGAATTTCTCGGCCTCGTACAACCAAAAACGAATCCGAACGAGTTCCCCTTCCCAGCCGCCCCATTACGTGGTTACCCCCCACGGAGGAGCGGAACGATCCGTTATTGGTGAAGCGTCTGAATATGGGGGTTCTTTTCTCTACAAACTACGATTCGTCCTCGTCGGCGGTTTTCGGTTCACCAAGTCTCTGCAGTCGTCATGAATCAGATCTCCACACAAGAGAAAACACCGGACGAAAACGGTCAGCAACCCCAAAATCAGAGTTCGTTCGAGGAGCGTGACGACTCTCTGCTGAAGCAGCTTGGTCACGCCGGGATGCACGCACTCGATAGCGTGTACGGGTATTTTTCCAAGGTCGGTGACCGTCCCGTCCACGACCCGTCCATCTTCGACTGGGTGTCTCTTCTGGAAAACAACTGGACGGTGATGCGTGAGGAGCTCGATGATATCCTCCAGTACCGGGAGGTCCTACCGAGCTTCCACGACATCGCCGAAGATGCGTCGACAATTTCGGACGACGACTGGAAGACCTTCTTCCTCTACGGGTACGGGGAAAAGGCGGAAGAGAACTGTGCCCGCTGTCCCCGTACGACGGAGCTGATCGAACAGGTGCCGGGCATGACCACAGCCTTCTTCTCCATTCTATCCCCCGGCAAGCACATTCCCCCCCACCGTGGCCCCTACAAGGGCGTGCTTCGCTACCACCTGGGCCTGAAAGTGCCCGACCCGGCCCACAAGTGCCGCATCCGGGTCGACGACGAGGTTCTGCACTGGGCGGAAGGAAACAGCATGGTGTTCGACGACACGTACAACCACGAGGTGAAAAACGAAACCGACGGGGAACGAGCCATTCTCTTCCTGGACGTGAAGCGGCCCATGCACGAACCGATGGGCACGATCAACGACACCATTCTGAATCTCCTCCGCTACACCCCGGTCGTGCAGGACGCCCGAGAAAACCAGAAGCAATGGTCTCAACGGCTCGAACAGGCCGAAGAGGGCCGGCTCGTCTAACTCAGACCGCCACGCTCTCTTCGGTCTCTCTATTCGTGTTTTCCTGACCGAGGGAATCGGACGCCCCCCGTTGCAAGCATACTTATTGCCCGGTATACAGCGATCCGAGCGGAAACAGCCCTTTCGCTTGCAAGTAGGCCCGCCTAGTTGATCAAGAAGGCCCATTACTGTGCGTCGTTCCTATGCCTGCTCAGGTCGAGTTCAACACCATACCCCAACTTTTCCGGCGTCTCTGTGAGCGCTACCGGGGGCAGGAACGCCCGGTCTTGCGTCACAAGGAACGCGGGGAGGGGTGGCACGAGATCACGTGGGAGGACCTGGAGAACCGCGTGCAGGCCCTGTCCGGCTACCTGCATACGTCCGGTGTTCGAAAGGGCGACCGCGTGGCCCTCCTTTCCGAAAACCGGCCCGAGTGGGCCATTACCGACCTGGGGACTCAGCTCATTGGGGCCGCGAACGTCTCCATCTACACCTCCCTCCCCCCTTCGAAGATCGCCTATATCCTTCGCGATTCGGGCGCTCGGGTCTGTGTGGTGTCCGTTCCCGTTCAGCGCAAGAAAGTCGAGGAGATTGCCGAGGAGTGTCCGGCCCTGGAAGAAGTTATCGTGCTGAGTGAGCTGCCGGACGATCCCCCGTCCTACATGACGCACTGGGCCGACGCCCTGGATGCTGGGAGCGACCACTGGGAGGAAAACGAAGAGCTCCTTACGGGAATCGCCGACGATGTGGGTCCCGACGACCCGAGCGCCCTCATTTACACCAGCGGCACCACCGGGGAACCGAAAGGCGTGGTCCTCACGAATCGCAACTTTTGCTCGAACGTGAAGGCGGCCCTCCAGCGCGTTCCCTTCGGCGAGGAGGATCATCACCTGTCCTTCCTGCCGCTCTCCCACGCCTTCGAACGGACCGCCGGGCATACCGCCGTGCTCGCCGCCGGGGCCACCATCAGCTACGCCGAGAGCGTAGAGGCGGTGACCCAGAATCTGAAGGAGGTCCAGCCCACGATCATGATCTCGGTCCCCCGCATGTTCGAAAAAGTGTACGACCGGGTCACGAAGCAGGTGAGTGAAGGCGGCACCGTCAAACAGAAGCTCTTCGAGTGGGCCGTACGGACGGGGGAAGAGTACGCCGACGCGCAGAAGGACGACTCGGGTCCGGGTCCCTGGCTGAAGACGCAGAAGGCCCTCGCCCACCGGCTGGTCTTTTCCACCCTCCACGAAAAGCTCGGGGGCAATCTGCGCTTCGCCGTCTCCGGGGGCGCTTCTCTTCCCGAGGAAATCGGTACGTTTTTCCAGGCCGCGGGTGTAACCATTATCGAGGGCTACGGCCTCACCGAAACGGCCCCGGTCATTTCGGTAAATCCGATGGACGCGCCCCGGTACGGCACCGTGGGTCACATCCTGCCCGGCGTGTCGGTGGCCATCCAACCCCTGGACGGTGAACAGCTAGCCGGCACAATCAACGGAAACGACTACCCCACCGACACGACCACAAAGGAGGGCGAGATCCTCGTGAAGGGCCCGAACGTGATGAGGGAGTACTGGGACCGTCCCGAACAAACACGATCCGTTTTCGACCCCGAGGGCTGGTACCACACCGGAGACGTGGGCCGGTTCGACAACGGGTACCTCCAGATTACCGACCGCATCAAACACATGATCGTCTCTCGGGGCGGCAAGAACATCTACCCCGGTCCCATCGAAGAACGCTTCAAAACACAGGCCTGGATTGACCAAATCGTGGTTATCGGTGAGGATCGGCCCTTCCTCACCGCCCTCGTCGTGCCGAACTTCGACTCCCTTCGCATGCGGGCGCGGGATCACGACATCGACGAATCGCGATACAGCACCGAAGAGTTGCTGGAGCACGACGATGTTCGCTCCCTCTTCCAACAAACCTTCCGGGACTTCAACCACAACGCCGCCGCCCACGAGAAAATCCGCAACTTCCGCCTCCTGGCCTCGCCCTTTACGGTCGAGGACGGCACCCTCACCCCCACTCTCAAACTCCGGCGCAGCGTCATCACCGAGCAGTACGCCGACCTCATAGAGAAGATGTACGAGGAGTTCGGGCGATGAAGAAATGTGAATCGCGGGCCGTCCCCGGTACGAATCCAGCGTCGGTGTCGTTTAGTGAGTGCACTGCAGTAGCAATGGACCGTATGGATAAGCGTTGAAGTCCCTCCCGTTCTGTGACACGAGGGGAAAACCGACCGGTGTCGTTGGATCCCGACCGACGAGGACGATTATAACACAGTCGCTTATGATTTCTCGGGGCATGGCGCAGCCCGGTAGCGCGCTTCGTTCGGGACGAAGAGGTCGCCGGTTCAAATCCGGCTGCCCCGACCGAGACGGTCCTTGCTCCCCAAAAGGACCGTTTTCTGCTTGAAGATTCTTGTTTCATTTCAACGAATCAGGATAAGAAGTTCGGGACAAAGATCCCCTTCAGCGAAACACTCACTTTTTCCGTATCTACGTAGCATAGGTTTTGTCTGCCCATCCCGTGGGCACACTCTACCTCGATTTCGTCGTTCCGTTCGACCAGCTTATTTCCCCCATGCAACTACGCTCCTTCAAGACGCTCCGGACCGGCCTCCTGGTTCTCGCCTTTGCCCTTCTCGCCCCGATGGCGCTCGCTCAAATGCCCCAGCAGGGCCAGAACAAAACGCTTTCCTCCTCGGACGTGAGTGACGAAGAGGTGCAGAAGGTTGCCCGTGTTCTCATCACGGCGCGGCAGTCCACCCGGCAGATGCAGATGCAGAAGCGCCGCGAGATAAAGAAAAAATACGGCAACCCGAAAGAGATGGACTCCACGAAAAAGGCGCAGGCGAAGCGCGAAATGATGCAGCACCAGCGCAAGGTGCGCAAGAAACAGATGAAGGCCATGCAGAATGAGGCCGAAAAGGAAAACATGAATCCGAAGCGGGTTCGGCGCATCATGATGTCGGCCCAGCAGGACAGCACCCTTCAGCAGCGCCTCCGGAAAGCCATGAAGTCTGAGATGAAGAATCAGAAATCACAGATGGGTGGAGGTCAGGGCGGCGGAGCTTAGAATTGGTAACTTCCCTATCCTGACTTATCGGCACACCGAGGAAGAGAGAAGCGGCCGTGTCCCCGTGACAACGGTCGCTTTTCTATTTCCGGTTGCCGTTTACTTCGAAGCGGGGGACGGATTCGTCCACCGGTTTCGATGCTGACACGCTGACCCGGCAATTCGAGCGTGCAAGCGGCCGTCCCGTCCGACGAACCGAGGGTAAGGATACGGAAAGGCTGTTCGGGGTGCAGAAATGCATCGTACGAGGATAGAGCACAGGGCCGTGTGCTCGCCGCCGTCCCTCCCTTGAAGAGCAGTTCCGGGTGCTGTTCTCTCCGCTGCGCCGATCGTCTGGAACGACGTCACTCACGCCGGCAACCGGTGCGGGCATGACCAATCGTATCGATACGTCCATTACCCGCAGCTGTGGGAAACCGGCGTCCCCGACTCGGAATTTTCAAGGTCGACGGTTCCCCCTGAGAAAGGTTGGATCCCGGCACGACGCCGTCGGTAGTTGTCAACCCTATCCTCCCTGTTTCGGCCGCACGGATTTCTGATGCAGTACCTGAGCACCCGCTCTGCCGACCACCGCGTGTCTCTTTCAACGGCGCTACAAGAAGGACTAGCGCCCGACGGTGGTCTTTACGTTCCCGAACGGTTCCCGGACTTCGGTCCGGAAACATTCGCGGACTGCACGACAATCGAGGCCGTCAGTGAACGACTTCTTCGCCCGTTTGTCGAGGGCGATCCGCTGGCAGACGAGTTGACGGCAATCTGTGAGGCCACGTTCGGTTTCCCCGTTCGCCTTCGGGGCGTGGGCCGCCGGACCAGCGTACTGGAGCTCTTCCACGGCCCCACCGCGGCGTTCAAGGATGTTGGCGCACGCTTTCTGGCCGACAGTCTTGCCCGTCTCAATGAGAACGCCGACCAGCCCCTCACCATTCTCGTCGCCACCTCCGGCGACACCGGCGCGGCCGTCGCGGCGGCCTTCTGGAAGAAGCCCCACGTGGAAGTCATTGTCCTCTACCCCAAAGGCAAGGTGTCGGATCGGCAGGAACAACAGCTTACCGGCTGGAGCGACAACGTTCAGACCATTGCGGTTCGCGGCGTGTTCGACGACTGTCAGGAGCTCGTAAAGGCTGCCTTTCAGGATGAGCACTGGCAATCACGCAAACGTCTTTCATCGGCCAACAGCATCAACATTGGGCGTCTGCTCCCGCAGATGACCTACTACGCATATGCCAGCCTCCAACACTGGCGCACTCACGGCACCCGACCGACCGTAGTCGTGCCCTCGGGCAATCTGGGCAACGGGCTCGCCTGCCTGTATGCACGGGAGTGCGGCCTGCCGATCGGCGACGTTATCTTCGCCACGAATGAAAATCGGCCTGTCACCCACTACCTGGACACCGGCGAATGGACGCCGTTCGAGAGCAAGGAGACGCTGGCCACGGCCATGGACGTGGGAAATCCCAGCAACATGGAGCGCCTGCGCCACCACTGGTCGACTGCAGAGGCGCTGGCCGAAGCCATCAGCGCCGAGCGCGTAACCGATGAGCAAATCCAGGACCAGATTCAACGGGGCCTCGATGAGTGGAGTACAGTGTGGGATCCGCACACCGCTTGTGCCGTCGACGTTCGCGATCGACTTGCCCGCGACACGGATCGCGATTGGATACTGGTGGCGACGGCTCATCCCGCAAAGTTCCCCGAAGTCGTCGAGCCCCTCATAGGACGGGAGGTGGACATCCCCGAATCTTTGGCCAAGGTCATGGCCCGATCTCATCCGCCCCCCGAGATTGATCCAAATCTCTCCTCCCTGGCCCACGTTGTGTTCGACGAGTCGCCGTCGGTACACCCCTAACGAGCAGCCCTACCATCCCGGCCGCAGGAGAATCCCGAAGTCCCACGGCTGCTGGCGCTGGAACGTCCGCGCGTAAAATGCTTCGAAGACGACTGCTCCCAACAGGTTCACGCGCGCGGAAAGGCCCGCACTTGTTACCGGCCGAGCCTTAACGCTCTCGGAAAGATTCGAACTCCGCTCTCCCGGAATGCTGGTCCGGAGTGCAAAGTCTCGAAGACTGCTCCCGAAACTTTCGCTGGTCCAGGCAACCCCAGCATCGGCGAAGAGAACGAGATCGGTAGGAACGTACTTGAACGTAGACAGCCCTAACGCTTCGGGGCCTAGGAGTGGAACCCGAAACTCAGCACTTCCGAGCGCGACCCGTGTGCCGTAAAGGTCTTCCAGGACACATCGCTGTTGAAACTCACAGGTGTTGCGATCAAACGACCGGAAGCTGTAGCCGCGAACGAAGCCAAGCTGATAGGAGTCGCCCAGGCTTTCTCGGATAAATACGTCTCCAAAGACGTCCGAGAATCCATTCGTAGACGCCCCGTAATTCCCCTGATGTAGCCCCCGAATCGCAAACGTCACCGGCTCGCGGAAAAAATAGCGCCGATAGTCCGCCAGCACCGACACAAAGTTCCGAGATCCGAACTGTGGGGTCACCTGGAATCGGTACCGTCCCCCTTGAAGCGGAGACGTGAGCCCAGACCGCGAGAAGTCGCCGACGTAGGCGAAGCCCACCCGGCTGAGATAGAACGGATCGGGAAAGTTCGCATCGAGCGAAGACGGATCGAGTTCCTGCCCCGTGTAGCCGTTGCGAACCGTGATCCCGAATCCATAGCGGGTCCCTCCCGCCGACAGTTCAAAACGATTGGTTTGCGAGAGCGGATAGCTCACTTGACCGGTGAACTGCGTCCGGTAGATTCGCTGCACGACCTGAACCGGCAAGAGCCGGGACCCACTCTGAATGAAGCGAACGCGACCAAAGGCGGAGGGGATGTGAGACACGCCCACCCCGTAGTTGTACCGATTGTCCCGATTTGCGTAGAAGACCCCACCACCAATGTCTTTGACCGTGCCGTTGGCCCGAACGGACACACTCAAGTTCTGGTCGCCGAGAATGTCACTGAAGTAGAACCCGACGCCCCCGGCCACCTGGGTTCCAAATCGTCCACCGACCGAGGTTCCCCCAGCAGAGGGCGGGGCAATCCGATCGAGATACAATCGATCGCTGGCCTTGGAGACCTCGGGCGCTCCTTGATCGGGCAACCCAGTATTCGGATCGCCGAGATAATCGCTCACGACCCCACCATCGGCCGACTGGACAGGGGGAAGGGTTGCCGCTGTATAACTCCCCAGAGAGTCCGGTCGCTTCACGCGTTCCCCCTCCGTCTCTTCCTTTGAAAGCGATACAATCGAGTATCCGCTGTTGGAGAAGACGGAGAACAGCATACGGCCACTCTGCTGTGCGACCGACATCGCCGGAGACGTGGCCGTGATGCCACTGACTCCGGTCTGCAACTCGGTAATCCGGTACACCGACCCATCCGCCCGACTGTAGCGATACACGTCCTTGAACCCATCGTGGTCGGAGATGAAGTACAGGCTCCGACCATCCGGACTGAACTGTGGGTTGTGCTGCTGTCCCCGTGAGAAGGGCCGAATGGTTTCCACGTTCCCCGACTCAACGTCAATCAGTCCAGGCCGGTATTTTCCGTACTTCAGGTTGCCGAATTCCGTGCCGTCTTCCCCCCGATCCGTCGTGAAGGCCACTGTCGATCCGTCCGGCGACCACGTTGGCTGAAGGACGGCGTATCGGTCATCGGTAAGCTGGCGCACCTTCCCCTCCCCCAAATCGTAGAGGTATAAATCGCTGATTCCCCCGCTCATCCCCGAGAAGGCAATATACCGGCCGTCCGGCGACCAGGCGAGATTCCGGATGGCCCCCACGTCTTTCACGGCCGTGCGGGTCTGGACTTCTCCCGTCCGGACATTGAACGTATTGATCTCATTGGTTCCTTTGGCGAACGTAATGAACGCAAACCGACGTCCATCCGGCGACCACGCCCCCGACGCGTCGATGAAACGAAGGGCATCGAAGTGCGGATTGGATCGAGTGCCTTCAAGCTCCTGCACAATCTCTCCTGTCTCGGTGTCGGCGACGAAGAGATTCGTGTTGAATAGATTCTGTCGGGAGATAAAAGCAACGTATCGCCCGTCCGGACTCACGGACGGAGAAACGTGGAATTGATTCTCTGCACCCGGGGTGCCGATGATCGCTTCCCCAACGGAATCAACCGGGGTTCGTCCTTTTGTCCGCGGAAGGTAGGTATCCCGCACGGATTGCTTCCACTCGCTGGACAGCGAGTCGGCCGTGATGCCGAGCGAATAGACCAGGGCCGAGTCGACCCCCACACGCCCACTCAACTTATACAAATCCGTGACCGCCGCATCGCCGTACTTCCCACCGATGTACGCCGAGTAGGCCTGTCCGTAGCGGTACGGAAAGTATTCTCGCATATTGCGCGTCATTTGCCGAATCGTCGGTAGATCCTCCCGAAGAGCCGCGTCCCGTAGCCACATGGATGTGTGCGTGTCCACCTCGCCCACGGACAGATACTCCGCCATCCCCTCCACGAGCCAGAGCGGCAGATTGCGGAGTGAAAATCCCCGGTTGTTCTTCCGCAATGCAATGTCGTACTGGAAAGAGTGTACCAACTCGTGACCGAGCACGTGATCCGTCTCCGCGTAACTTCCAGTGAGCGGCATAATCACCCGCTCCTTGATGCTCTCCGTAACGCCCCCCGTCCCCTGACCCAACTGGCCCTGCACAGCATTTGTCTGCTGAAAATCGGCACTGTTGGCGTAGAAAATAAGCGGCTTTCGCTTTTCGAACTCCCGCAAGAAGGTTCTCGAGTGGCGCTGATACCACCGCTCCGCCATTCGCCCCGCGTCCATCACCGCCTTGCGCTCTTCGGGATAAAAGTAAATGTCGAAGTGATCCGTACTATACGTCTTAAACTCAAAATCCTCGTACTGGACCTTATTCTGTCCAAAATATTGAGCCGAGGCCGATCCAGCCGTTCCGAGTACGGCAAGCACAACGGCCAGAAGGGAAGCACGAAGCAAGCGTCGTCGCATGGGCGGGTGAAGAAGTCAACGGGGCTTAACGAAAACTGCATTTCGGGAGATTCTACTACCGGTTCTCGTCGATGAAGGTTCAAGCGTTGGCCTCCGAGAGGGACGACGTTCATTCCCCCCGGCGGCTGGCCGAGTCAAGGAAGCCGGTACAGGGTAGTAGAAGCCCCCATTCCACCTCTTTTACCCCCTTGACCAGACATCGCCGACCTAACTGAGGGTAGTATGTCACCGATATGGGCTGTAGGAAAATCATTGACAGGATAAAAGGTTCAGTCTGTATGGAACGAAATCGTACAAACTCATGCTCCCCACTTTGGGGTATGGACGACAGACCCCGAAGATAGGTCGTTGCCAAGTAGGTGACCTGCTGCCGCCTCGGAGCCCCCTCTTCTCGGGGTGCAACCCATCCGTGTTCCGCCCGTTTGTGGGCAACTCCTCCCGATTGCTCTCCCCCCTGGTCCTCACGCCCCCCTGCGCAGCCATGGACGAATACCGGGTTCGCGTACGCATCTATGCTGCGGTCGTGCTCACTACCTTCTTGATTTTAGGGGCCCGCGTGGCGTACCTCCAACTCGGTGGCGGTCCGAGCGAATCTGGATCCATCAACGGGAACGCCGTACGTGAGCGACCCGTGGAGGCGGCCCGGGGAGCCCTCTATGGCCGGGACAGTACGCTCCTGGCCGACAGCCGCCCGACGTATACAATTCAGCTCACGCCCAGATACTTCGACGAGTCGAAGATTCCCCTCTTGGCTGATCTCCTCGGTGTGGCGGATTCGACGGTGGTCCGGAAATTGGAAGAGGCTCGTGAGTGGAGCGCCTTTCGACCGAGCCGTTCGTTTCGGGAGGTTTCTTTCGACACGTTCAGCCGCGTCCAGGAGCACCTGTACGAACTGCCGGGCGTCTCCCACGAAATCGAACTTCGACGACGCTATCACACCAGGGCGCATGCCGCCCATGCCCTCGGATACGTACGCGAGATCGGTCAGTCCACACTCCGTCAGTTGGACGATGATGAATACCGACCCGGCGATTACGTGGGCAAGACCGGGATCGAAAAAGCATACGAGTCGGTGCTACGGGGCACTCGGGGCAGCAAGTTCGTTCTCGTGAACGTGCACGGCAGCGAAGTTATGCCGTACAAAAACGGAGCGAAGGACAAACCCCCCGCGGGAGGATATGACCTTCACCTCACCCTGGACCCGGGTGTGCAGGCACTTGCCGAGTCCCTTTTTGTCGGCAAGCGGGGCGCAGCCGTTGCGCTCGACCCAAACAACGGCGAGATCATCTCCTTCGTCAGCAAACCGGACTTTTCCCCCTCGATTTTCACTCGCTCGGTCAGCGACGCCGCCTGGGACAGTCTCCGGTCCGCCCCTTCGGATCCTCTCTTCAATCGGGCTACGCGGAGCGGTTTCCCACCGGGCTCCACCTGGAAGCCGTTCATGTCACTCGTCGCCCTACAGACCGGGCTCCTTACCCCGAACGAGCGTATGGACTGTCCCGCCGGATATCGCCTGGGGAACCGCATCTTCAGGAATCACGGGGGCCAGGACGAGGGAATGATCAACGTCAAAAAGGCCATCGAGGTATCGTGCAATACGTTTTACTACCAGTTGATGGAGGAAATGTCCCTCGGCGCCTGGCATGCGTGGGGAAAGAAGTTCGGCTTCGGCCAAAAGGTCCCGCTCGACATTGGCCAGCAGGAGCCCGGTCTCATTCCCGACTCCTCGTACTTTGATCGAACGTACGGGCGGTGGGGGGAGGGCTACCTCATCAATCTCGGCATTGGGCAGGGCGATATGTCAGCTACGCCGCTGCAGTTGGCCCGCTACGCCGCTGCTCTCGGCAACGAAGGGACGCTCCCAAGCCCTCACTTTGTACGCAAAATGGTCCACCCCCGGACCGGAGAGGTCCGGCGCCCGGACGTGCCCGCCCCGGAGGAAATCCCCATCGATTCAACTCACTTCGAAACAGTGAAGGAGGGGATGCACCGTGTGATGACCGACGGCACGGGACAGTGGGTTCAAATTCCAGAGATCCCGAGCGCCGGGAAGACGGGGACGGCCCAAAATCCGCACGGCGAAGATCATTCGCTCTTCATCATGTTTGCCCCCCTCGACGACCCAGAGATCGCCGTGGCGGTCGTGATCGAAAATGCGGGGTACGGGGCCACTGCGGCCGCCCCGCTCGCCAGTCTCATGGCCGAGAAGTACCTGAAGGGCCGAATCGCCGACACGTGGCAGCGACGCCACTGGAACCAACGCCTGCGCGACTCGGTGCGCAGCGCCCCACCGAAGGGATTCAGGCGTGGCGCCCCGGATAGCACTACCCCTGCGCCGGGAGATCCGCCCCAATTGAATACGGAGATTCCGGCCGATCCCGCCCCGAGTGATACGAGCGCCACGACAACCGCCGGGGTGCGCCCGTAGAATGCGGGCATGGGACGGTCCAACACTGCCGCTCCTCCCCCTGATACCGAACCAGCGAGGCCTGTCTCATGCGTAGCTGGAAAGGCAACCTCGACGTTTGGACGCTGCTAATCTGGATCGCGCTGGTGACGATCGGGCTCGTGGGCCTCTACAGCACGACCCACGGGCCGGCAGCCGAATACCTAAGTCAGGGGGTCCGGAATAACTTTTACCGCCAACTTCTGTGGAGCGGCGTGTCGGCGGTAGGGGTTGGTATCATTCTCTTACTGCCGGTACGGATTCTCCGATCGCTTGCGTACCCGATATATGGAGGGACGGTTCTCCTACTCATACTTTGCCTGTTCGTCGGAGCCGAGGTCAACGGCACGCGGGCCTGGCTTGCACTCGGTCCCTTTCGTTTGCAGGTATCGGAGCTAGCAAAGGTAGGAACAGTGCTCGCGGTGGCCCAACTTCTTTCTGAGCGACACACCCATGCCACGAAGAACCTCGGCTACGCCCTCAAGGCCGCCGGCCTGATCGTGATCCCGGCGCTCCTTATCGTTCTCCAAAACGATGCGGGGACAGCATTGGTCTTCTTCGGTCTCGTGCCGATTATGCTGTTTTGGAGTGAGCTGCCAATCACGGTCATCTTGCTCCTCATCTCTCCAGCGATCACCGGCTACCTCGCCCTCATCTATATGCCTGCCGCCATCGGATTCGCCGTGATCTTCACCTTGGGCATGTGGTGGACCACCGGACAGCGCCTCATTGGTGGACTCGCCGCAACCTTCACCGGGGGCGTCGCCGCGGCCGTTGCTTTCGTTCTCACAAAAATTCTTCAACCCTACCAGGTGAATCGGCTACTCTCGTTCACGAACCCGGACGCCGAGCAATTCCGAGAAGGCGTGGGCTTTCACCTCGTGCAGTCGAAGGCCGCGCTGACGTCCGGCGGACTGTGGGGCATGGGGTTCATGGAAGGGACTCAGACTCAGGGAGCCTACGTGCCCGAGCAAACGACTGACTTCATCCTCACGGTTATCGCCGAGGAGTTCGGGTTCGTGGGCTCCCTCCTTGTGCTCGTTCTGCTTGCCGGCCTCCTCCTACGCCTCATCAAGCTAGGTGTGGACGTGAAGCACCCGTTCGGCAGTATTGTGGCCGGGGGAGCAGTGGGCGTATACCTTCTGCACATCGTGATCAATGTAGGGATGGTCACGGGGATGCTACCCGTTATCGGCCTCCCCCTTCCGTTTCTCTCATACGGTGGATCGGCGATGATTGCCAACACCGCGCTCCTCGCCATCGTGCTCAACACGCACATGCGACGTGATGACCTTTCGATCTACGGCTACTGATTGAATCCTCCGCCGTTAGCCTGGCAGGGCCGCAGCGCACGCGCCCGCAGGCTCCGACTCAGACGCCGTACCGGAAAATCCGAGTCTCAGCGTCCCAGCGATGCTATCGGGGTTGCCTCAACCTCGGTCCGGGCGGGCGACGACTGCCCACAATCACCCGTCGAGACGATCTCTCATGGGACTGCCGGAATAGATCCCAGAACGCTTGCGCCCTCCCCATCGCACATGGCTCCCGGAAAGGGACTCTGGGAGTCCGATAATTTCTCCGTACCCGGTCGAGAGTTGGAGCACCTGCAATTCGCAGGATTTGCCGTCTTCCCCGACAAAACGAAACGGACACGTTGCCCGTGCCCCCACCATCATGTGCAACACCGCATCGCGATGCAGGTATAGGATTATGTAACCTGGTTGACCCAGTGAACACAGGATCTTTTCCCTCTCGGACTCTCCCCTCACAAACCGACATCGCCTTTGTTTACGCCAGAACAGAAGACGAAGGACGCTGAATCCGCCGTCATCGTGGGCGTCATTACGCCCCAGGAGTCCCGCTTCACTGTGCGCGATCACCTCGACGAACTGGAGCACCTCGCTCTCACGGCCGGGGCAGAGGTTACCGACCGAGTGACACAGTCGCTCGATAGCCCCAATCCCGCTACCTTCATCGGTTCGGGCAAAGTCGACGAATTGGCCCGCCTTACGAAGGAGCGAGACTCGGACCTCGTCATCTTCGACGACGAGCTAAGTCCCGTGCAGGTTAAGAACGTTGAGCAGGAGATCCACTGCAAGCTGCTCGACCGTACGGGGCTCATCCTCGACATTTTCGCCAGTCGGGCACAGACGCGGGCCGCGAAGACGCAGGTGGAGCTCGCCCAACTTGACTACCTCCGCTCCCGCCTCACACGGCGCTGGACCCACCTCTCACGTCAGGAGGGTGGAATTGGCACGAAGGGGCCGGGGGAGAAGCAGATCGAGATGGACCGGCGGATGATTGACAAGCGCATGGCAAAGCTGCGCGAAAAGCTCGACGAGATCGATCAGCAGCGACAGACGCAGCGGAAGGGCCGAAGCGAGCACACCACCGTTTCGCTGGTCGGCTACACGAACGCGGGGAAGTCGACCCTCCTTAACGCTCTGGCCGACGAGGATGTGCTGGCGGAGGATCGCCTCTTTGCGACGCTCGACGCCACGACGCGCACCGTCGAGCTCGATACGAACAAGGAGGTTCTGATGTCCGACACGGTCGGCTTTATCCGGAAGCTGCCCCACCGGCTCATCGAGAGCTTCAAGAGTACCCTCGACGAGGTCCGCCAGAGCGACGCGTTGATGCACGTGGTGGACGTTACCCACCCTAACTTCGACGAGCAGATACGGGTGGTCGACGAAACCCTGGAAGAGCTCGACGCTGATGATAAACCCACACTTGTGGTGTTCAATAAGGTGGATGCTCTGGAAGATCAGAGCCTGCTCCGGGCTCTGCGCGAGGACCATCCCGATGCGTCCTTCATCTCGGCGCTCCGCGGCATTGGCCTGGAGCAGCTGAAGGCGGACCTGTTGGCCCTCATCGAGCAGGACTATGTGGAGCGCGTCACGTACGTTCCAGTGACTGAGCCCGAGGCGATTGCGAAGATTCATCGCCTGTCCGACGTGATCAGCGAGGACTACATGTACGCCGAGAACGGGGAGTCCGACGGCACGCAGGCAGTGGCCCGCATGCGATTCCGCGCTTCTCCCCGTAACAACGATCGCCTCCGGCAAACTCTGGAGTCGTTTGCGGAGCTCCGCCCGGTCGTGGATGATGACGTTCCGGTGGAGCTGTGACGGCAGTGGTCCGTGCCGGGTCGTCAGTCGGCCCAACGGTCGTCTCCCAACCGCTGCGATTTTGACACGGCAACGGGTACGGCACGGCCCTTGCACGTAGGTTCATTGAAGAGCTAACGTCAATCGACTGGCGTTGTCGCACCCTCTTTCCCGCAATCCCTCAAGCCTATGGAAGTACGAGACGCCATCGATCCCTCCACACCGGCCCTCCAGGTTTCCGACTCGGTCGAGACAGCACTCGGTCTTCTCATGGAGCACCACGTTAACCACCTACCCGTGGTGGACGACGAAGGGGACCTTGCGGGCATGCTCTCTGAAGAGCGGCTCATGGACGCCGAGGGCCCGGACGCCGAGATTGACTCCCTGGTCGTGGGCCGTCCGGTGAGCGTTCCCCCGGAAGCCCACATTTTTGAGGCCGCCCGCTCGATGGTTGAGCACGACCTCAGCACGATTCCCGTGGCCGATACGCAAGGCCAGTACCACGGGCTTATCCGACGACACGACATCTTCGATACGTTCGCTCAGATGCTGTCCACACAGCAGAGCGGGGCCATCGTGGCCTTGGAAGTGGACCCGCGCGATTATGCCCTTGCCAACCTCGTCCGTCTCATTGAACAGAATGAGGGGAAGGTTCTGGCGGTCGCCTCGGAAGAACCGGAAACGTCGACCGGGAAGATTCGAGTCACCCTAAAACTCAACGTGAAGGACACTTCTCGCATCCGCCACGTGCTTGAGCACAATGGGTACCACGTCGTTGCCTCCTTCGGGGAGGCGGAGGGCGAAATCGAGGAACTCGTTGAGGAATTTGTCCGCTACCTTGAGGTTTAGCCCGGTCCGGATGGGTCCGTTGACCGGACCCGTCCTACCTGCTTTCATCGGAGGGACGAGGGGCTGAAGTGTGCGGGACCGACCCCCATCTTCGAAATCTGTGCGTGCACGTACACCTCGGCCCTCCGTTGTCTCGTTCTTCCCGCCCGAACTGGTCTTCCATGAGTGACGAACCGTCTCGCGGCGCGCCCGACTCGGCCGCTGTGCTCCAATCGATGACGCTACTAGCCACCCTCTCGACCGCCGAAGAGGTGTGCAAATCGATGGCCGAGCGCCATGCGGGCCGGGACCCGTCGGCGCAGGCTCCACCTGACCTGGCCGCCGCCCGCCTGCATGAGGCCGGCGACTCGCTCATGGATCTGCTTATGCAACTCGTGCTCGGCCAGGTGCCCCGGGAAGACGAGGAGGAAGAACTCGCTCATGCCGTGCGGCACTTCGACCTCTTGATGAAGCTGCGCCGGGCCGAACGTCTCGTCACGACCATGCACCAGCATCTGCTGAGCCTGTACCCGACTGTTTCCGAGACGCTCATAGAGGAAGCCCGACACGTGCACGACGAGGTCGAGACGCTCATAGAGGTGAATCCAGAGGCCGAAACCGCTCCTGATCTGCCGGACGTGTTGGAGCGAGGCATCTCGTTCGTCGTGTGGACCCGGCACGAGGTGTGATCGGCGCCGGATGCCCTGCCTCCGTCCCTTCCAGCCGCCGTGTGGAAGGGCGCTCTCCCTCAAGCCCCCCTTTACGTACGACGGAGCCGAGCCTATTCTCCCGACAGTTCCACCTGGTCGTCAACCCAGCGAGCGATGACGTCAATCGCCTTCGGATCAAAGGTTTCCTCGATCCGCCCGTATTCGGAGGACGCACCGGTGTCGGCTGTTTGGAAAAGATGATTCAGGCCGTCGAGCGTGCGCACCGTCGCACTTGGGGTCTTCGCCGCATCGAGGGCGTTGGCGATCGCGGTCTGATTCGTGTCCGGTGCCACCTGCTGATCCTTCGCCCCCGCGAGGGCGAGAACCGGCACCTCTACCCGCCGAAGAACCGGCCGTGGATCGTGCTGGATGAAAAACCGGAGCCACGGGTTCATGAGTCGCTCAATTTCCCGCTCGATCATATCTTGTCCACGGATTCCCTGCGCCTGAATCATAATATTCTCAAGCTTTTTCGCAATCTCGGCGGAATCAGCCGATTGCTTCAACACCTCAAAAATGCGTTCCTGCGTCCCGCGCTGGAGGGCCTGCGTTCGCTGATTGGCGCCCTCTCGCTGAATGCGGCGCTTTAGTTGATCCGCAAGGATGGCGTCGCCCGGGAGTCCCGGCGCCGCAAGAAGGACGAGAAAGGCCACGTCGTCCGTTTGCGTGGCCACCATTGGGGCAATTAATCCCCCTTCGCTGTGCCCGATGATCCCAATCTCGCCGGACGCTACGTCTTCCCGCCGTGCGAGGGCATCCACGGCGGCCGTCACATCCCCGGCCAGGTCGGCCGACGTCGCCCCGTTCTGCGTGCCGTCGGACTGCCCAACGCCCCGCTCGTCGAAGCGCAGCACGGCGAGTCCGCGACGCGTGAGGGCATCGGCCAGGACGAGGAAGGGCCGATGCCCCATAATCGTTGCGTTCCGATCGCTCGGGCCGGACCCGGCCACGAGCACGACGCCCGGTACCGGCGCGTCCGTCTGAGGCCGCGTCAGCGTTCCCTCCAGCCGAATCCCCGCCTCCTCGTTCCGGAAAGTGACGGTTTCACTGATGTACGGGAGGGGCGGTGTCGGTTCTTGGGGCCGACGCACCGTAGGAGCATCTTCGGTCCGCTCCAGCCGCAGGGGCAACCGCTGTCCGCCCTGCATCCACTGTCCCTCAAGGGCCTCAGCGCTGTCCCGGAGCACGCCCGCAAAGCGCCCGGCGATCGAGGGAACCTCCAGACGCAGCGTGTCGGCATCGACCAGGACACGCCCGATGGGGATATCGGTCGCCCCCTGGTCGGGGCTGTCCATGGTTCCGGTAAGACGCCCCGTCGCGTCCGTCCGAAGGCGGACGACGACTCGTAAGTCGGTACTGGCCACCGTGAGGGTTCCTGCCCAATCCCCCACGAAGGCAGATGTGTCGGCAGTTCCCCGGGGCGTCGCCCGACTGGATTCGGGAAGTAAGGAAAGCCCCCCGAGAGCAATTCCTCCCAGAACCAATACAACTCTCAACAAGAGGGTCCGAATACGAATAAGACGAGTCACGACGATAAGCACCCGATTGAAAAGGACGAACGGTGATTCCACGTACAGTCGCACTCGCGGCCGGTTTTCTCGATGGAGAAGTCGTTACGTCACGAAGTTCGCCGGGGACACCTGTTCAATCACCGTATGATCAGGGCACGCAGCCTGGACGCGACGACGAAATTCGAGGAAGGACGGCATGCCCCCGAACGCAACGAGGTGCGCGGAGCAGTCACAGTCCGATGCGCCAAATCCCGCCATCGGTACGCGAGACGTAGGATGGTTCCGTAGAACCGAAGCCCACCGACACTCGCGACGGGTGTCGTCGTGCGTGTACCATACGGTCTCCAGGATCGTTGCGGCCCGCAGGTAGTCGACGTGCCAGTGTCGTGCCCCCTCCCCCTCGACGTGGCGCTGGACTCGGGCGCGGAGGCCACCGGGCCCGAAGGCACTCCCCACGTAGACGTATACTCCAGCGCGAACCGACATCTCCCCTAGTGCGCCGACTTCAATCCTCTGCTCGTCGTCGGGTCGGAGCAGAAGGGCGTACGTGCCAGACGAATCCGTCATCGAGCAGAAGCGGTCGTCTCTTTTATTTTCCAGAACGCAATGCCGCCGTATACCTGGGTGGGCGGTTCGTTGAACCCCACGTTGGCAACCGCTGCCTGGGTGACCGTCACGGAGAGGCGATGAACGATCCGGTCCTGCGTCTCAGTACCGGGCCGTAAGGCAATCACTTCGTGGGTCCCCGGTTCATTGGCCGTAACTTCGCCTGCTCGGGGAACCGGTGCGGCATTTCCGTTCCCCTTCTCATCCGGTTCACGTTTCATTCATCAGCGTCATAGCGTCTCAGATAATATCGTCCGGGCCATACTCCAATTGTGGCCCTCGGTACCCAAAGATTCCCTGGAGGCCCTTTGTGAAGGTCGTCGACTGCTTCTGAACGTACCACTGGTCGGCGAGCCGGCGCGTCCCCTCTCCCCAGGCCGGATACGGGTGAATGGTGTCCCCAATGTTGCGGAGCGTAACACCGTTACGCATGGCAATTGCAAACGACGTGATGAGCTCTCCTGCGTGGGCTCCCAGTACGCTCGCCCCCAGAATTTTGCCCGTCATCGATTTCGCGTGCACCTTGATGAGCCCGTCCGTCTCACCCTCGGTGATGGCCCGGTCGAGCTTGTCGAACGGGAACCGGTACGTCTCGAAGGTCACGCCCTCTTCCTCCAACGACTCCGCACGCGCCCCGACGTGGGCCAACTCCGGGTCCGTGTAGGTAACCCACGGGACGTGGTCGGCGTCAATCGAACTGGGAAACTTCAGCAGGGCATTGGTGACCGCCACCTTCGCCATGTGGTTGCTCATGTGCGTGAATTGATAGCGCCCGGTGACCTCCCCCACGGCGTAGATGTGCCCCCGACTGGTACGACAGTGATCATCGACAGACACCCCCTCGCGACTGTACTCTACCCCCGCCGCCTCCAGGTTGAGCCCCTCGACATTCGGAACCCGTCCGGTGGCCAACAGCAAGGCGTCGAAGGCTCGTTCCAGGGTTCCCTCGGTGGTTTCGACTCGAATCTTCCCGTCTTCCTCGACGACACGCTCGACAGCGGTCCCAAACTGGTACTCGATGCCTTCTTCCTCGAGAATCCCCTGAAGCATCGATGCGAGTTCGACGTCGTCGTTTTCGAGAATGCGATCCGTCATCTCGAGCACCGTCACGTCGCTGCCCAACCGGGAGAAGGCCTGGGCCATCTCGGTTCCGATGGGTCCCGCCCCCACGATTCCGAAGCGCTCCGGTTGTTCTTCCAGCTCGAACAGGGAGTCGTTCGTGAGGTAGTCGACATGTTCGAGGCCCTCGATGGGTGGGGCGAACGGCCGGGAACCGGTAGCGACGATGATGTACCGACCCGTGACGTGCTTGATCGAACCGTCCTCCTGCTTCACGGCCACCGTACGGGCGTCCACGAAGTGTGCCTCGCCGTGGCGTACGTCAATGGCCATGTCCTCGAAAATTTCGGGCCGGTCGGCCTCCTCGTATACCTCCTGCCTCACCGACCGCACGTGCTCCATCACCGCTCGGAAGTCAATGTCGATCGCCTGATCGGGCAGGCCGTACTTGCTTCCATTTCGGGCCTGATGGGCGACCTTCGCGGCCTTCAGCAGCGTTTTGCTCGGGATACACCCCGTCCAGGTACAATCGCCTCCGAGGGTGTCACGCTCAATCAGGGTGGTCTTGGCACCGAGGTTGGTAGCGATGCCGGCCGCGGAAAGGCCGGCAGCCCCACCGCCAATGACGATCACGTCGTAGTCGGTAGACATGTGGAGGTAGGATCAGTCATTAAGAGAATTTGAGGGATTCCAGCGTTCACCCATGGTGACATCTCCCACCCTCTTCGTTCGTTACACTCTTCCGGCGGGCAATACCTCCCTTGATGGAGGATGTCTGTGCTAACCCTCCGATGGACCATGAGGATCCCTTGCCCTGCTCAACTTTGGTTTTTACCCTAGCGACTGGTTTTTTACCCTACCCACTGCTCCTTCGACCCTCCACAATGAGCGGAAGGGTTTCACGTCCACACAATTCTGTTTCTTCCAGTCCGCATAGTGTGCGGGTTACATCGACCCACCGCCTCCTCTCGCTAGTCAAGACATCCCGTTTTCATGCCTCCACGCACGCCCCGGTTCGCTTCACTTCTCACAGCCGCACTACTGGTAGGCCTCGGTCTTCTCGCCTGCGGGGGAAGCGAGGAATCCAGGGAGGTGATCCTAGACGACGAGGAGGGGCCCATTCCCACCCCAACGCAGGCTCAGCAGGCGCTCAACGAGGCGCTCAAGACGTTCAACGATCACTGCCTCGCTCCACGGGCCCAGGGACGCAGGGCGGCCTATCCGCTTTCTCTCTTCAACCCCGGCCAGTCCTCGTTCGAGTATCGTCAACTCCGGGCACTCACCGAAGCGGATCTGCTAGACACTACAGTTACGAAGGGTGAGCGCGGTCTGCCTGCCTACCGCTTTGCCCTCACGAAGAAGGGCCGGGCTGAAAAATACGACATCGCCAAGGGACAGGGATATCAGTCAATGTTTTGCTACACCGTTCCTCAAGTAATACGGGTGGACTCGATCAAATCCGTCTATAACGCAGGCCCCACCCCCTTGGCCAATGTCTGGTTTGTCTTCAACCACCAGAAACCGGCCGACTGGGTCGACCTTCCCTCCGTTCAACGCTCCTTTTCGGGACTTCCCCCAAAGTCATCTCTGGACGACACGGTCCACACCGACCAACTCCTTATGCAGGTCGACGATAGTACGTGGATCGATCGCAGATTGACGGGATATGAGCGTCTCCCGAGTCGTTCGTCCGCCGCCCCACAACAACCGGATACTTCAGGGAAATCGTAAGTTCCCTATCGGCTCGAACACCAGGCGCCCCTCTTTCCGGATCCGTCCTCCTCGATCCTCATTGGACGTCGCCTACCGGGTCCGTTGCTTCCTGCACAGGCCTGTCCGCCAAAACCCGGCAGGCCCGATCCGCATGCATCCACGAAGATGTCTGCGTATAGCCTCCGTTCGCTGTCTCTACTTCAGCCGTCTACGTTCATTCATGTCGGAACTCGACCCCGAAGCAGAACTGGCCGTCGGCGAAAGCCTCACGGTGGAGGAAACCGACGATCTCGTCGTGGAAACGACTCGCACCGAAGAAACACTGTTTACGACGACGTACACCGACGCCGAGCG
>PXTG01000071.1 GCA_003023365.1 Bacteroidetes bacterium QH_7_62_13
TGCCGGACGACCGCAATGTTTTGCTTCTCACAGCGCCCGCCGACGTTGTACGTCTCCCCGACTCGCCCCTCCGTCAGGACGCGAAGCAGGGCGCGCACATGATCTTCGACGTACAGCCAGTCTCGCACGTTCTCCCCGTCCCCGTAGACCGGAATCGGGTCGCCGTTCACGGCATTGAGGAGGACCACCGGAATGAGCTTCTCCGGGTGCTGGTACGGGCCGTAGTTGTTGGAGCAGTTGGTGATCAGGGCCGGCAGGCCGTAGGTGCGGTGCCAGGCGCGGACGAGATGATCGGCCCCAGCCTTACTGGCCGAGTATGGCGAGCTGGGGTCGTAGGGGGTCTCCTCAGTGAAGGCACCGGTACTCCCGAGTTCGCCGTAGACCTCGTCGGTCGAGACGTGCAAAAACCGGAAGTCGTTGGGCCGTCCCTGCTCGTCCCAATACGAACGGGCGGCCTCCAGGAGAACCTGTGTCCCCACAACGTTCGTCCGGACAAATGCCGCGGGGCCGTCGATGGAGCGATCCACGTGGGACTCCGCCGCGAGGTGCAGGACCCCATCCGGCTCGTACTCGCGGAAGAGGCGGCGGACGGCCGGGGCATCGGCCACGTCTTCCCGCTCAAAGTGGTGGCGCGGATGGCCGGCCACGGGTTCCAGATTCTCGCGGTGCCCGGCGTAGGTCAACTTGTCGACGGTGACGACGGCCGCCTCGGTGTGGTCGATGAGGTGTCGCACTACCGCCGACCCGATGAAGCCGGCCCCGCCGGTCACGAGCAGTGTGCCGTTCATAACTGAGGAGGTGGGGTGAAGCGAAAGGATCTGATTCGGCCTACAGCCAGAGCGTCGAAATGATCGCGACCGAGATGGTCATCACGAGGAGGGTGACCGGCCAGCCCACGCGGGCGTAGTCGCGGAAGCGATACCCCCCCGGCCCCATCACCATCAGGTTGGTCTGGTAGCCAATGGGGGTCAAGAAGCTCGCGGAGGCCGCGATGGCGACGATCAGGCCGAACGCGATGGGCGGGGCGCCCAGCGAGGAGGCGGTCGCCAGGGAAATGGGCAGCATGAGCACCGCAGCCGCATTGTTCGTGATAATTTCCGTGAGCAGGTTCGTGGTAACGTAAATGACGACGAGGGCCGCCACTGGACCGAGCCCCGCCGTCGCGTTGAGCATTCCGGTCGCGACGAGCTTCGCGAGGCCGGTCGTTTCGATGGCTTTTCCAAGGCCCAGGGCCGCGGCGATCACGACGAGCACCTGTACGTTGAGCGCCCGCTGGGCCTCGGCGGGGGGGATACAGCCGACAAGTATCATGAGGAGGGCGGCGATAAAGGCCGCCGTGACGATGGGGACCACGTCCAGGGCTGCCACGAGGACCATCGTTCCGGTAAGCGTGAGGGCCACCGGTGCGAGTCTTGTTCGGTTCGGTTCCTCTTCCGCGTCTTCGTTGGTGTCTCCGCCCACCCGGGCGCGACCATCCCGAGGCGCGACCAGGTAGAATTCGTCCCGGCTCCCGCTGCTCCAACGTTTTTCGAAGTCGGTGGGCGCCTCCACGATCAAAAGATCGCCCGCCTGCAAACGAGTCGTCCCCACCGGTCCCGTCACCGGCTCGTTCTCTCGTTGAATGCCGAGGACGACCCCCTGATACTCCTCTCGAAAGTTGGCCTCCCCCAGTGTCTTTCCCACCAGGTCGGCAGACTCGGCGATCACGGCCTCGTAGAGCGGAAGGGTTGCGTAGCGAACCGGGTCCTCATCCCGATCCTCAAGATTCGGCAGGGTACGCTTCAGGCCGGATCGGCGAAGCAGTCGCTCCCGGGCCGCGAGACGTCCGTTGAAGGTCAACACATCCCCCTGCTCGAGGGTCAGCCGCGGAGTGGCCTGGAGCACCTGCGAGCCGCGGCGCACGTGGGTCAGATACGCATCGCCGAGATCGCGGAGGTCCGCCGCCGCAACAGTTTGCCCAACGATGGGGGACTCCACTGTCACCTTTACCTCGAACATGTTTTCTTCCAGCTCGTCTTCAACCGCGGGCGCCGGGGTCCCATGGTCCGGCAACAGACGGTGTCCCCCGAGCACGAAGTACGCAATCACCGTGAGCGCAGCGGGGGCCCCCACCCATGTTACGTCGAACAGATGCAGCGGCTCGTAGCCTTCCGCCTCCATGAGCCCCGCCACGATCAGGTTGGTCGAGGTCCCGACGAGGGTCATCATCCCCCCGGTGATCGCCGCGTAGGAGAGCGGAATCATGAGCTTTGACGCCGGGATGTTCTGCTCGTCGGCCCACTCCTGCAATCGCGGCGTCAGCATCGCCACGATGGGCGTGTTGTTTAGAAGTCCCGACAGAAACGATGTGGGCACCATGAAGCGCGCCAGGACTCCCCCTATTCCTGAGCTCCGTGCAAACAGGACGCGGTCGAGCCGGGAGAGCGCATCGGTGTGCTGCACGCCTCCCGCCACGATGTACAGCGCCCCCACGGTGAGGACCGCCGAATTCGAGAAGCCGGCGAAGGCCTCATCCGGCGACACCACGCCCGTGACGAGCAGGAGGGCGAGCCCGCCGAGCATCACGAAGTCCGGTCGCCCCCAGTCGCCCATCAGGGCCCCGACAACCCCGATCACGACGACAATCGTTATCCAGGCGTCGGGGCCGAGCGAAGCCATGATCAACGAAAACCCTAACTACGAACTGAATTCGTCTACCGGAGGCCCCGAGACCTGAGCCGCGCGTGCAGGAGGGGCCGCGGGACGAGTCCAACGATTGTGCGCGGGCATCACTCTGAAGGTGAACCGTCGTCCAAGACGGCCGGTCGTCCCGATGTCCTTGACGTTACACGATCCCCGCCTCTTCGAGGGCGTCGATGATCTCGGCCACGTTGGTTTCCACATCGTGTTCGTCGGTACGAACGACGACTTCCGGGTCCTCCGGCTCCTCGTACGGGGCCGAGACGCCCGTAAAGTTCGCAATCTCGCCCGTCTCGGCCTTCTCGTAGAGGCCCTTCGTGTCCCGTTCCTTACAAACCTCCAGGGGACAGTCCACGTGCACCTCGAAGAACCGTCCGTCCGGCAGCAGCTCGCGGATGCGGTCGCGGTCCTCCTGGTACGGCGAGATGAACGTGCAGAGCGTAATGTTGCCCTGCTCGAAGAACAGGCGCGCCACCTCTCCAACCCGTCGGATATTTTCCTTACGGTCACGGGGCGTGAAGCCGAGATCCCCGCAGAGCCCGTGCCGGACATTGTCGCCGTCGAGCATCATTGTCTGGTGGTCGCGGTCGAAGAGCCGCTGCTCCACCTCCTTCGCGATGGTCGACTTACCGGCGCCGGAAAGGCCCGTGAGCCAGACAACCGCCGCTTTGTGATCGTTCTTTTCCTCGCGGTTCTCACGAGGAACATTCAATCCCTCCCAGACAACGTTCGGGGAGCTCTCCCGCTCCTCGTCCGTGACTGTCTCTTCTGCACCAAACGGCGCCACGTCCTCGGCGACCCCCCGGATCATACCGGCGGCCACCGTCTCGTTGGTGTCCGGATCGATAAGGATGAAGTTCCCCGTCGAGCGGTTGATCTTGTAGGGGTCGATGAACAGCGGGTCCGCCGTCTCGAGTTCAACCCGTCCAATGTCGTTGAGCGCGAAGGTATCTGCTTCCTCCCGGTGGAACGTATTGACGTTGGTACGATAGACGACCTTCGACACGTACGCCTGGGTCCGGCGCGTCGTGTGTTGGATGACGTACGGGCGATCCTTTCGCATCTTCTCCTCGTTCATCCAGCAGAGGTCCGCGTCAATCTGACGGACCATCTCCGGACGGTTGCGACTCCGCACGATCATCGACCCGCGACTCACGTCAATCTCGTCGGTGAGTGAGAGCACTACGGAGTCGCCGGGGCCGGCCTCCTCCATCTCGCCGTCGAGCGTCGTAATCGATTCGACGTGCGAGGTGCGCTTGGACGGGAGCTCGACAATTTCTTCCCCCGGCCGAATTTTCCCCGATGCCACCTGGCCCGCAAAGCCTCGAAAGTCCTGATGGGGACGAATGACCGTCTGGACGGGAAACCGGAAGTCGACCTGATTGCGCGTCGCCTCCGGACGGACGTTCTCCAGCCGGTGCAGCAACGTCGAGCCCTTATACCAGGGCATGTTGTCCGACTCGTGAACGACATTGTCGCCCTTCAGCGCCGAGATGGGAACGAAGGTGATGTCCTTGATGTCCAGGTCGTCGGAGAACTCGTGGAACTGGTCCACGATCTCGCGGAACCGGTCCTCACTGTAGCCCACAAGGTCCATCTTGTTGACCGCGACGATCATATACGGAATCTGGAGCAGCGACGCGATGAAGGCGTGACGCCGGGTCTGTTCGAGAACCCCGTTTCGCGCGTCGATCAACTCCACGGCCACCTCGGCCGTCGAGGCCCCCGTTACCATGTTTCGGGTGTACTGCTCATGGCCCGGCGTGTCCGCAATAATGAACTTGCGGTCTGGCGTGGAGAAGTAGCGGTACGCCACGTCGATGGTGATGCCCTGCTCCCGCTCGGCCCGCAGTCCGTCGGTCAGCAGCCCGAGCTCAATCTCGTCGTCGTCCCGCTGCGTGTTGCGGCGAATCTCTTCGAGTTTATTCTCGAAGATCTGCTGCGTGTCGTAAAACAGCCGACCGATCAGGGTGCTCTTGCCGTCGTCAACGCTGCCGGCGGTGGTAAATCGAAGTACGTCCATCGTTCTGGTTTAGAGTTGCCCGTTGATTGAGTTGTGTGTCCGAAACCCTTGAGAAGCTGTTTGGCGGACGTTCTGTGGCCTGCGACTTCGTGGATCTCGTGCAAAATGGCTTCTGCATTCGCCCGGTAGCTCCGCTACAGGGCTCGATTGAGCGCCGTTTTGCAGCTTCGCCCACTGTGTCTCGGCTGAACATCAATCCACCGAACAGCTTCTGACTCAATGACGCATGGATCCGCAGGTCGATGCCTAGAAGTATCCCTCCCGCTTCCGGTCTTCCATGGCGGCCTCAGCGCGCTGGTCGTCGGCGCGGGCACTGCGCTCTGCCTGTTGGGTGGTGGCCACCTCCTCGATGACCCGCTCCACCGTCGTGGCCTGCGACTCCACGGCCCCGGTGCACGTCATGTCCCCAATGGTTCGGAAGCGAACCATCTTCTCGACGTACTCCTCCTCCTCTCGAAGCTCATTGTACGGGGACTTCGGCAGGAGGACACCGTCGCGCTCAAACATCGTGCGCTCGTGGGCGAGGTAGAGGCTCGGAATCTCCAGGTCCTCCTGGTAGATGTACTGCCACACGTCCAGCTCCGTCCAATTGCTCAGAGGGAAGGCGCGAAAGTGCTCCCCTTTCTTGCTGCGCCCATTGTAGAGGTTCCAGAGCTCGGGGCGCTGGTTCTTGGGATCCCAGTTGCCAAACCGGTCGCGGTGAGAGAAGAACCGCTCTTTTGCGCGGGCCTTCTCCTCATCGCGCCGCGCCCCTCCGAGGGCCACATCGAAGCCGTGCTCCTCAATCGTATCGAGGAGGGTGACGATCTGGAGCTTATTTCGACTTGCGTCGGGCCCCTGCTCCTCCTTCGCTCGGCCCGACTCGATCGTGTCCTCGACGTGCCCCACAATCAGATCGAGGTCGTGCTCCTCCATCAGATTGTCTCGAAAGTCGATGGTCTCGGGAAAGTTGTGCCCGGTGTCCACGTGCAGGATGGGGAACGGCACCGTCCCCGGATAAAACGCCTTGCGGGCCAGGTGAATCATGGTGAGCGAGTCCTTCCCCCCACTAAACATGAGGACGGGATTATCAAACTGCGCCTCGGCCTCGCGGATGACGTGGATGGCCTCCGATTCGAGCCAATCCAGATGCTTGGAGGTGTCGGATGCAATGGTCATGTCGGCACTCTCGGACTGATTCACAAAACCAAAAACGTTTGGGTCGACCGCTGCTCGAAACAGCAGCGCACACTGAGAAAAGTGGCTTAGGTTTCAGACGAGACCTTCACGTCCACATTCTTCCTGAAGTAGTCGAGGGTTCGACGCAGCCCCTCCCGCCGGTCCACCGTCGGTTCCCAGTCAAGAATCTCCTTCGCCCGAGAGATGTCGGGCTGACGGACCTCCGGGTCGTCCTCCGGAAGTTCCTCGTGGGTGATGGGACTGTCCGACCCGGTGACCTCGATAATTTCCTCGGCAAACTCCTGGATCGTAATCTCGTCTGGATTGCCGATATTCACAGGCCGCCCCTCCTCACTCATCAGCAGCCGGTAGATGCCCTCCACGAGATCATCGACGTAGCAGAATGCCCGCGTCTGACTACCATCGCCGTAGACGGTCAATGGATCTCCACGCAGGGCCTGCGACATGAACGTGGGCAGCGCCCGGCCGTCGTCGATGCGCATCCGCGGCCCGTAGGTGTTGAAGATGCGCACAATTCGGGTCTCAACCCCGTGATACCGGTTATAGGCCATGGCGAGGGCCTCGGCGAACCGCTTCGCCTCGTCGTAGACGCCGCGCTGGCCGATCGGGTTTACGTTCCCCCAGTAGTCCTCCGGCTGAGGGTGGACCTGCGGATCGCCGTAGACCTCACTCGTCGAGGCGAGCAACAACCGCGCGTCCTTCGCCTTCGCCAAGCCGAGGGCCTTGTGGGTCCCGAGCGCCCCGACCTTGAGCGTCTGGATGGGCAGTCGCAGGTAGTCGTCGGGGGCGGCGGGACTGGCGAAGTGTAGGACGTAGTCGAGTTCGCCGTTGACGTGGATGTAGTCGGTCACGTCGTACTCGATAAACCGAAACCGGTCCTGTCCAAGCTCAAAGAGATGTTCAATGTTCGCGGTATCGCCGGTAATGAGGTTGTCCATGCAGATGACCTCATGGCCTTCCTCGATGAACCGGTCGCACAGGTGCGAACCGAGGAAGCCGGCACCGCCGGTGATCAACGTACGGGGCATGGAACGTGGGCACACAAGTGGAAAGAGCGAAGAAGTATGGCGTTACGGCTGCCCGTTTTCGACGATGGCCGCCTGGATCGCCTCCGGATCCTGCTCGGGCGGGTAGTGGGGACGGCCAATGCTGTAGTACTCGAAACCCATCTCGGCCATGCGCTCCGGCTCGAACACGTTCCGCCCGTCGAAGACCAGGGGACGATGCAGCCGCTCTCGGACCTTCTCCAGATCGGGCCGCCGGAATTCGTGCCACTCGGTACAGATAATTAGCGCCTCGGCCCCGTCGAGGATGTCGTACTTGTTATCCCCGTAATCGATTTTCTCTCCAAACGCCTCCTTCGTCGTTTCAATCGCCTCGGGATCGAAGGCGGTGATGTTTGCTCCCTTCCCCAACAGGTCGTCGATGATGATGTGCGAGGGGGCCTCTCGGGTATCGTCCGTTCCAGGTTTGAAGGAGAGGCCCCAAACGGCAATTTTTCGCCCCTCCACGTCTCCCCCGAAGTACTCGGTCGCCTGCTCGGCGAGGCGGCGACGCTGGCGGTCATTGACGTCGAGGACCGCATCGAGGATCTGAAAGTCGTACCCCTCCTGCCGCCCCTTCCGGGCCAGTGCCTGTACGTCTTTCGGGAAGCAGCTTCCCCCGAATCCGATCCCGGCGTAGAGAAAATGGGGACCGATCCGGTGATCCTTGCTGATCCCGAGCCGCACCTTGTCGACGTTGGCCCCGACGCGCTCGCAAAGATTGGCAATCTCATTCATGAAGGAGATGCGCGTCGCCAGGAGCGAGTTTGCCGTGTACTTGATCATCTCGGCCGAGCGCTCGTCGACGACGAGGATGGGGTTGCCCTGCCGGACGAACGGCTCGTACAGCCGTTTCATGCGCTCAGCGGCGTTCTCGCTGGATGTCCCGATCACAACCCGATCCGGCTTCATGAAATCATCAACGGCCGCCCCTTCTCGTAGGAACTCGGGGTTGGACACAACATCGACGTCTTCTCCGCGCTCCAGCCCGCGATCCTCCATGATCTCCTGTACCCGATCCGCCGTCCCCACCGGCACCGTGCTCTTGTTCACGACGACACGATATTTCGAGTCTTCCTCGGCGGCCAACACGTCGGCGACGTCGGCGGCCGCATCCTTGACGTAAGACAGATCGGCCTCTCCCCCCTCTCCTGGCGGAGTCGGTAGCGCCATGAAAATGGCGTCGGCCGACGACACGGGGCCTTCGAGTTCAGTGGTAAAATGGAGCCGCTCCTCCGTTCGGTTGCGGGCAAAGTAATGGTCGAGGTCCGGCTCGTAGATGGGAAGCTCTCCGTCCCGGAGTTGGCGAATCTTTTCCTCGTCGATATCAACGCACGTCACCTGGTTTCCCATCTCCGCAAAACAGGTGCCGCTGACGAGTCCAACATAACCGGTTCCAATAACAGCAATATTCATGACGGGTTGAGAGAAGAGATTCTACGGTACGAACGGACTAGCCAAAGGGGCATCTATCGGCGATATTGTCAGTTTATTCTCAAGCCGACGATGCTTCGCTCCCGCCTGCATGAGAGAACGCTTCTTCGCCCTCCGAAAATACCCAATTTCCCCGACTAGCGAGGCAGTCCTGCAATGCTTAAGCGAGGGCCCCAGCAGGAATAGGCGCAGCGGTCTAGATATTTTGTACGCTCAAGACGACATTGGTTAAGTTAAGAGACGTTCCCCTGGTACGGAATTGATTTGCCGAAAAACAGATTGATTTCCTCTGCTAACCCCATTCTGGTTCGCTGATCTTTCCCAACCACAATAGGAAGTAGGACGACAGCTTATCTGTAGGTCTTCAGTGCGCAAACTCCAAGCCAGATCTCCGATGCAGATTGACAGTTTAACGAAGGCGGCAACGAACACGATCCCTCTTGCCGCCCCCTCAATTACGGACCGGGAGAGAGAGCAAGTCCTTGACGTTCTACAATCCGACCAGTTGTCTCGGGGGCCTTATCTGGAACGCTTTGAAGCGAGGATGGCCGATCAGTGTGACACGGAGCACGCGGTTGCCGTGAGCAGCGGGACAGCGGCTCTTCACTGCATCGTTGCCGCCCTGGACCTGGACCCAGGGGTAGAGGTCATTACGACCCCGTTCAGTTTTGTAGCCTCAACAAACGTCCTGCTGTACGAAGATCTCCAACCCCGCTTTGTCGACATCAAGCCGAGTACGCTCAACCTTGACGTCGAAAACGTCAAACGGGCCGTTACCCCCGAAACGGCCGCCATCCTAGCCGTGGACGTCTTTGGGCAACCGGCAGACTGGCCCGCCCTCCGGGCACTCGGCGACGAGCACGATCTCCATCTCATTGACGATGGGTGTGAGGCACTCGGCGCTGAGATTGGCGACCGTCCAATCGGCGCTTGGGGAAATGCCGCCGCCTTCGGCTTTTACCCTAACAAGCAAATCACAACGGGAGAAGGCGGATGCATTACGACCGACGATGCCGCCCTCGCCGCCACCTGCCGTTCCCTCCGGAACCACGGCCGGGCGGGCACTGACCGCATGCGACACGACCGGCTGGGGTACAATTATCGTCTCGATGAGCTATCGGCCGCCCTCGGCTGTGCCCAGCTCGACCGACTAGACGACCTTCTCGCTCGCCGCCAAGAGCTCGCCGATGCATACCAGACGGCCCTCACGCCCCTCTCCGACGACCTTCACCTTCCTGCTTCTTCCGCCGGTGCCCAGAGGAGCTGGTTCGTTTATGTCGTTCAGTTACGCGATCACTTTTCAGACGATGCTCGCGACCAACTCTTGAACCACCTGCAGGCTCACGGCGTGGGGTGTGCTCCTTACTTTCCCGCTATTCACCTTCAACCGCACCACCGGAATCGGCTCGGTCATCATTCCGGCGACTTTCCAGTGTGTGAGCGGGCCTCGGCCCGGACCCTCGCACTGCCCTTTCATCGAAAATTAACCCCTTCTCAGATTCAACGCGTCGCAACGCTCCTGGGCGAGGCACTCTCGGCCCTCCCTGGAGCGAAGTAGCCCGTCCGATCCCAGTGGCCCATTCGTCTTTCCCTCCTTCCGTGCCCGCAACCTCGAATCACTCATTACGTCCTGGACTTCGGCCCGTGGTAATACTGGGGGCCCCTCGGTCGGGGACAAAACTTCTCCGGGACCTTCTCGGCTGTAGCACTGGCTGCACGACAATTCCGTACGGGGTAAACCACGTCTGGCGACGTGGGCTCCCTCCCACTGCCCCCGACCACCGATCCGCCGCCGACGCGACCAAGCAACGCCGCCGGAGAATTCGCTCGGCCCTGCTCGACCTCATGAGGCCTCCGCGTTCCCCGACACCCAGCTATCTCGTGGAAAAAACGTGCGCGAATACGCTGCGCGTCCCATTTGTCGAACGGGTTCTTCCGGACGCCCATTTCATTCACATCGTGCGTGACGGACGGGACGCGGCCGTCTCCGCACGAGAACGATGGACGCGTCGGCCCACGCTCGGCTACCTGCTGGGAAAGTTGCGGTACACGTCTCTCCGTGACACCTCTTTTCTTCTACGGTACCTCCGCAACCTCTGGACAGGATTCTTGACCGACGGACACGTGCAATACTGGGGCCCCCGATACGAAGGGATCCGGGAGGACGTAGGCAAAGATTCCCTGCTTACCGTGTGTGCTCGTCAATGGGAAGCCTGCGTTAACAGGTGTCTCGACGACCTCGCCACGCAGCCCAACGATCGCGTCACCGTGATCCGGTACGAATCTCTCGTTCGGAATCGAGCAACCATCGAGCGGGTGATCGAGGCCCTCAATCTTTCGGACGGCGACCCAATCCGGACCCGCTACGAAGCCATCGTGCACGATCGCTCTGTGGGACGCTGGCGACGAGACCTCTCCCCCTCTGATCAGGAAACCGTAGACGCCCTCTTGAAGCCCACCCTCCGCCGCATCTCCGAGCCCCCTTTCTCGACTCTGAAGTAAGATGAGCCTTACTCACCGAGACCTTCTCACCCGTATCCTCGGCGCCATACTGCTCGCGTTGAGCCTCCCGCTTGCGCTGGGAACAGCCGCCCTAATCTGGCTCGACGACGGCCTGCCCCTCTTCTTCACGCAAATGCGAGTCGGGAAGAACGGGCATCCCTTCCGCCTTATCAAGTTCCGCACGCTCACGACGAACGCCCAAGGGACGAAGACCCCTTCTCAGCACACCATCCGTACGGGTTCCGTTCTGCGACGGTTGGCCCTCGACGAGCTTCCGCAGCTCTGGAACGTCGTGCAGGGCGAGATGAATTTGGTCGGTCCTCGACCGGTGCTGCCCGCCGAGGCAGACGGATACGACGACTGGGCCGTCCAGCGCCTAACAATCCGACCGGGCCTGACGGGATGGGCTCAGGTGTGCGGCCGGAATGAGTTCGACTGGAGAAAACGAATCGAGCACGACCTCTGGTACGTTCAACACCGCGACTTTCTTCTTGACGTTTGGATCCTGGCTAAGACCCCTTTCGTTCTCCTTGTCGGTCGAGGTGTGTACGGTCCCGGGACGGACGACCCTTCTCCTTCCGAGGTCCGCTCTCACTTCCAGCGTCATCGTTCCTGAACCTGCCGGTGGTCGATGCGCCCTCACCTCCTCATTCTCTATCAGCATTACCGCTCGCCGGACTGTCCGGCCAACGCCCGTGTGCGCTCTCTGCTACGCACACTCCGTCCACATGCCAAAATCACCCTCATCACGAGCGACGCGTGGCGGAAAAGCCGCCAGACCGACCATTTTTCGTGGTTCCCCGACGGTATTGATGCGATAGAGGTCTCCGTTCCGTATGCCAACCGAATGACGACACCACAACGGATCTGGAGCTATTCTTCGTTTGCACTTCAGGCCCTGTGGTACGGAGTCCGTCACACCGATCCAGATCTCGTCTATGGCATTTCCACGCCCCTCTCCACCGCTGGGGCTGCCGCACTCGTCGCGCGCCAGCACGGCGTTCCCTGGATCTTTGAGTTGCACGACCTTTGGCCGTCCTTTCCGATTCAAATGGGGGCCGTCCCATTTGAATGGCTCCAGCAGGCACTGTACCGCTGGGAACGTGCACTCTACGAAAGTGCGGTGCAGATCGTCACGATGTCTCCCGATATGACGGCTCACGTCGAAAATACGGGACCGTCTGCCGACCGCGTTACGACGGTGCTGCCGGGCAGTGAGCCGGAGTTTTTAAATAGTCCGTCGGCTCCTGCTCCGGACCACCTGCGCCGTAAACACGAATTGCCTGATACTCCGTTGGTCTTGTACGCGGGCACCTTCGGACGCGCCAACGACATTCCCTCACTCATCAATGCGGCTCGTCGCTGTGCCGATGCTTCATTTTCGTTCGTGTTCGTCGGACGGGGTTTCTACGAACCTCATCTTCGTCGCCTCGCCGATCGCCACCCATCGGTTCATCTTATCTCCCCGCAGCCCCAGCATCATATGGGGTCCTGGTACGATCTCGCCGACCTTTCCCTGGTCCCCTTCCTCGACCGCCCGGTACTAGCCGCCAACTCTCCGGCCAAGTTCTTTGACAGCCTCACGATGGGTACACCCGTGCTCGTGACCAATCCCGGTTGGACGCGAACCTTCGTCGAAACCCATGGATGCGGGTGGTACATCCCCCCCTCACAGCCGTCTGCCCTGGCTCAAAAACTGCGCGCGCTCATGGCCGCCCCCAGCGAACTCCATCACGCGGGAGCACAGGGGCAGGAGGTCGCCCGCTCACACTTCAATCGATCTCATCAATATGCACAAATTTCTTCCATGGTTCAGCGCGTCCTCTCTTCTAAGTCGACCAACACGTGAGGCACAGAATCAACCACAGTTCGGCGCACCACTGCTCAGTTCGCCTTCGTGTCCATCGGTAAAAGCCTTTCGGCCCCAGGGTCTTCGGAGCAACCAAGTAACAAACTGACTCGATGTGACATTCTCGATTTCGACGTGCTTGTTCAGTCTGACCATGACGCACTCGAAGACATCCAGGTGCTTTACGCACCCCCGCAGAGTTCCCGGAAGCAACTGCAAAATCCGCTTCTGAATGACGGGCCGACGATTTGCAAAAGCCGCATCGTAGCAAATCTCCCACACGTGCCCACGGCCCCTTTCCCATCATGCACGTCCTCGTAATTCCATCGTGGTACCCGACGACCGAAGCCCCCCTCCGCGGCATCTATTTCGCAGAGCAGGCTCAATGCCTTCGTGAACACGGCATGCGCGTCGGGATCGTCTACCCTGAGCAACAGAGCCTGCGCCGGGCTACGGTGGCAGCGCTCCGGACCAAACACTTTCAAACGGAGTGGACCTCCGATCACGGTCTTCCAACGCTTCGCCGGTACGGCTGGAACATCTGGTGGCGCTTCCCCCCCGGCCTCCGCTTCCGCGTCCGCAGTGCCGTTCGCTTGGTCCGACGATACGTGACTCAACAGGGCCGTCCGGACCTCATTCACGCGCAGAGCGGCCACTGGGCTGGTGCCGCTGCTGCTCGCATCGGGGCTGAGCTATCGCTTCCCTACGTCCTTACCGAGCACTTTGCAGGCTTTCAACGAGACAAAATTTTCCCCTGGCGCTGGCCGCTCGTCGAAGAAGGCTACCGACATGCCCAGCGTATTGCCGCCGTCAGCCGTCCCCTTGGGCGCACGCTCTCGAACCAGGGCCTAGTTTCTTTCTCTGATATCGATGTCCATCCAAACTTGGCCCCTACCTCCTACTTCACTCGTCCGTCGGACCGTCGCCCACCCCCTCCCTTTCGTTTCGTAACAGTCACTCGCCTAGGTCCTCCGAAGAACGTGGGTGATCTTCTTCGAGCGTTTGCGCAGCTTACTGAGGGGGACGGCGCGTCCACACTCGTCGTTGTGGGCGATGGACCGCACCGCAAAGCACTGGAGAAAACAAGCCAACAGCTCGGGGTGGATGATCGAGTGTCGTTCCGGGGCCGCCTTGATCGAGACGGCGTGCGGGCGGCACTGTGGAATGCCCACGCCTTCGTACTCCCCAGCCGCCACGAATCCTTCGGCGTCGTGCTGCTGGAAGCGATGGCGACCGGCCTGCCGGTCGTCGCGACAAGAAGTGGCGGCCCCGAAGACATCGTCCCCCCCGGCGCCGGGATTCTCGTTCCTCCGAAAGACATCGACGCCCTGACCAGCGCTCTGCGTGAGATACGGACCCGTTGGTCCTCATTCGATCCCGACGAGATTCGTTCCTATACTCTCGACTACTATGGACCGGAACCCTTCGTTCGGCGCACGCGATTACTATATCGTCGCGCCCTAAACGAGACGGTGTAACTTCTCTTCTGAGTATCTCCCTGTTGCCCGCAAGGGGCCCACCCTTAGGACCCCGCCCTCCCAGTGACCGTCTGAGCGCAATGTACGCTTTTCGTTTCCTTCTCGTCGCTCTGCTCTGCGGGCTTACCGTCGGTCCTGGCCCCGCCGCGGCTCAATCCGGCTCGAACTACGATCCTTCCTGGTACGACGCCGATGCGCCCTACGTCCAGATCAACGTGACGCGTGACGGGGTCTACCGCGTCTCCGCAAGCGCCCTCCAGGACGCCCTCCCGGACGGCAGGACCCTGTCCGACATCGCGCGGGAAACCATCCGTCTCTACGAGAACGGAACGGAAATCCCTATTCAGGTGACCGGCTCTCCAGAAGGGAGCCTTGCCCCCTCCGACCGTATTACGTTTGTCGGTCATCGCAACCGGGGGGGCGACGAACACTGGGCGTATGATTACAGCCGAGACTACGACCAGAGAGCCCAGAGCAGTACGTACTACAGCCTGTATTCCGACACCACGACCTACTGGATGACCTGGGGCGGCCGCGAGGGCACACGCTATCGACAGGGATCCTCGTCTTCGCCCTCCTCCCCGACCGACGTCCTCCGAGATACCGTTCACGCCGAACAGGACAACGTCTATTACTTTGGGCGCCCCGACGAAAATGGGAACTCCCTCTACACGTTTTCGGAAGGCTACTTCTGGCGGCGATTTTCCCACAGCAGTACCTCGCCCATCTCGTTTACCCATACGCTCGCCGTGGACCGCCGGGCGGACACCGAAACCGACCTCAATCTCTCGATTCGTCTGACGGGCGCGACCTCGGCCAACGACGTTTCGGGGGCCTCCTGTCACCGCGTCGAAGTGGAGGCCCGACTCCGACAGTCAACGGGCGCTCCCTCCTTCGAGTCGCTGACGAGTGTGGAGTGGAAAGATCTGGACCGGAAAACGATCACGACCTCCGTCCAGCAAGATCGTATTCCGGCCGGCGGACTGGACCTTCGACTCACGTCGTACAACAGCGACTTTTCGAGCGGTTGTGCGGACCCGGGGAGCACACTCAACCGCGTCCTCTTGGACTGGATCGAGGCCGCCTACACGCGCTCCCTCGAACCAACGGACAACTCGCAGCGGTTCGCCGCGCCAACCGCCGGCGAGCAATCCTTCGCGCTGAGCGGATACGCCGAGACCGATACGATCCACGTATACAATCCCCTCGACTCCACCCGATACGACCTCCCCTCGGCAGACGGAACTGCCACCTTCGCGGACTCTCCCAGTGCTGCCGGAACACCATACTGGGCCGTGGGCACCGACGGCTTTCGCACCCCGGCAACCATCCGTCCGGACGCGTCGAGCAACTGGAGCGCCTCCTCAAACGAAGCAGACTACCTCATCCTCACCACCAGGGCCCTACGCCCCTCTGCACAGAATCTGGCCGCGCATCGCCGAGCAGAAGCCGGGGGCGGTTATTCAGTTGAGATTGCTACGGTCCAGAATGTCTTCGACGAATTTGACTATGGACGCCCCACCCCCATCGCCATCCGCCGGTTCGTTCGGGCCACCCAGGAGTGGAGCACCGCCCCACAGTTTCTTGCCATCTTCGGCGACGCGCAGTACCCCATCGACGACGGCTCGATCTCGTCGCTATACCCGGACTGGAGCGTCCCCTCCTTCGGCTATAGCCCGTCCGACGGCTGGTTTGCCATGCAGACAGACGGCTCCGAAGACTGGTCGGAAGTGCTCGCTGTGGGCCGCATTCCCGTGCGCTCGGTGGCACAGGGCAATCTGTTCGTCGAGAAGCTCAAAAACTACGAGACCGCTCCCCAAAAGCGCTGGCAGAAGCGGATGCTCCTGCTGGCTGGGGGCACGAGCGCCACCGAACAACGGGTGTTGCAGGACTACTCCAATCGGTGGGGCGAAATTGCCGCCGATACATTCGCCACGACCCGCAACTACACGGGCCCGGTGCACACCGGAATGGACACGTCCCGGTATTACAAGAACGTAAATGATGCGCTGGACACGAGCTTTCAGGACTCTCTCGCCGTCGATCTGAAGCGCGGAGCGGGGTGGCTGAACTACTTCGGTCACTCTGCCGCACAGACCTGGGAAATTGTCACAGACCCGCCCTCAGAGTTCGACAATGCGGGCCGCCTCCCGATTGTAAGCTCCATCGGGTGCCGAACTGGCTC
>PXTG01000072.1:0-3899 GCA_003023365.1 Bacteroidetes bacterium QH_7_62_13
CGCTTCGACCCGCCGACGCCGCGGACCGCACCAATTCGCACCGTCCCCGACCTGTCGTCTCTGGCCGACGCTCTCTTGGCGTAGCTGTGTGGTGGGCGCGCGTCCCTACGGAGAAGGCAGAACAGTGAGCCCGGTGTCTATCCCCAGATTCGGGGGCGTAAACTCGGGTGCTGACCGTCGATCTGGGTCAGAGGAGGGAACGGAAACGTCTTTCCTCAACCGAACCGAGCGCGAGGCGTGAATGGCCGGTGCCGAGCGTTCCCTCCGACACTGACGTTCGGAATGTGGTCTCCGAAACGATCGTGGGGGGAGAACTGCGGTCGTTACGTTCGGGCGGAATCGTCCTCCTCTTTTCTTCCACGTAGGGAGCCTATCGGGAAAGGATTGATCCGCCGCTAGACGTTCATACTCCCCTCACCCTATCGTAACTCTGGGACTACCGTTTGATTGCAGAGGGGTAGTCCTGCGGTAATTCTATCGCAATCGCGGATTTGTACGCTGTTGGGCGAACAAGCAATCCCCAAGACCCACCCTCAATCTGCTTATGCGATCCATCGTCCACAGAACTGCGTGTGCCGTTCTCCTGATGTCGATACCCGTGGCTCCTGCCGCGGCGCAAGGCTCTTCCCCCGATCAGGTGATCCGGGCCGATCATAAAACCGACTCAAGGGTCGCGCCGGACAAAGATCCTGAGGTCATCGAGACCCTCGACGAGCAGCTCGTTTCGTTGCTGGAGAGCGGTACGTCGGACCAGCAGAGCGACGCAATGAAGGTCATCATAAATCTACGACGGCAGCGACCGGAGGCGTACAGTTTTACCAGTTGCATCCCCTCCCTCGTGCAGATCTATCGTTCCGACCGAGAGGAGGGAGAGCGTCTACTTGCCCTCATGACGCTGAATGCCATCGGTACAGCGCGGGCGTACGAGGCGCTACGCCAGACCGTCGAGAACATACGATCCGAACGAATCCGTCGCCAGACCGCACTCGTCCTCATGCATACCGCTGCGGATGAGTCGGCCTCGTAGAAGAGGCTCGGTTCGGAAACACGTAGAGCGGAGGTTCCTTCTGCGGGAGAGGAATGAGCTTCTGGTGATGTCGGGGCTCAACGGTTGAACGCCCGTTTTTCCTGTACGGCCCCGACCACGGGTGAGCACCGGATCACCTGCATTCCCTCGCTGAATCAGCTTTCCCGAACCCGTCTTCGATGTCCCCTTCCCCATACGTCCTCGTCCTCCAGCACGTGCGCCCCGAGCCGCCCGGTACCATCGCCGACGCGCTCGACGACCACGGCGTGTGGCACCGCACCGTGCAACTCTTTCGGGACGACCCGGTGCCCGCCACCCTCGACGCCGACGGCCTCGTCGTGATGGGCGGGCCGATGGGCGTGGGCGACCTCGACGACCGCCCCCACCTCCGCGCCGAGCTCGACCTCATCGAGCAGGCCCTACGCGAAGAGCGGCCCGTTCTCGGCGTCTGCCTCGGCAGTCAGCTGCTGGCCCACGCACTCGGGGCCAGCGTGCGCCCCGGTCCGCAGAAGGAGATCGGGTGGCACGAGGTCATCCTCACCGAGGCCGCGTCGGACGACCCGCTCTTTCGAGAGGTAGACGGCCCATTCACGGCCTTCCACTGGCACGGCGACGTGTTCGCGCTGCCGGACGGCGCGACCCAGCTTGCCCGCACCGCGCAGACGGAGCACCAGGCCTTTCGGTACGGCGAATCGGCCTACGGCCTGCTCTTTCACCTGGAGGTGACGCCGAAGACGGTGGCGTGGATGACGACGGCCTTTCAGGACGAATTGACCGAAGAGGGACTCGACGGAGCCGCGATCCGGCGGGCCGCGATGATCCACGAGGCTGTACTCCGAGACACGGCCGAGTCCGTCTTCGGGCGATGGGCGGAGCTAGTTCGCGAGTGACGTGTTTGCGTCCGCCTCTTCCCCCGCCCCTTCCCGATCCTGCACAGGTCGACCACGACGGCCCCGCCAGAGGACGGGGAGCGATGTTCGAATCCGGTCACAGGAGCAACCCGGCCGGCTACGCACCGGAGGCCTGTTTGACGATCCGGGCGCGCACTCGTCTCTTGCGTCTGGACCTCACGAGAAAACATCTCCGGACCAGCCCTCCCCTCCATGGCTTCGTCGGACGCTGTTTCCCCGGTTGGGGTGGATGTAGGCGGCACCTTTACCGATTTTGTCGCCGTTACCGACGATGGCGTACAGGTCCACAAGGAGCCCACGACGCACCCGCAACACGAGGCCGTCGTCGCGGGGCTCGACCGGGTCGGCGTGGGAGGGAAGGTCCCGGTTGTGCACGGGACGACGACGGCCACGAACGCCCTGCTGGAGCGGCGCGGCGCCCGCACGGCCCTGCTCGCCACGGACGGCTTCGCCGACGTGCTCGCCATCGGGCGGCAAGATCGCCCCGACCTCTATGACCTGCAGCCGAGCCGTCCGGCGCCCCTCGTGCCTGAGGCTCGTCGCTACGAGGTACCCGAGCGACTCAGCGCCGAGGGGGAGGTGCTGACCCCGCTCGACGAGGCCGCCGTCCGCCGCGTGGCCGAGGCCGTGAGGGAGCAGGAGGTGGAGAGCGTGGCGATCGCCTTTCTGTTCTCCTACCAAAATCCCGAACACGAGAACCGCGCGGCGGAGATTGTTCGGGAGGTGCTGCCGGACGTGCCCGTAACGCTCAGCAGTGCCCTCCTGCCGGAGTACCGCGAGTACGAGCGAACGGCGACGACGGTGGTCAACGCCTACGTCCGTCCCCAGGTGGCCCGCTACCTTGACCGGCTTAATGAGGCCTTGGGAGCGCGGTCCGTCCGCGTGATGCAGTCGAACGGGGGCACGATCGGGCTCGACACGGCGTCGGACGAGGCCGCCCGGCTTGCCCTCAGTGGCCCGGCCGGCGGGGTGGTGGGGGCTCTTGGCGTAGCGCGCCACGCCCTCGATACGGACACTCCTCGTATTATGACGCTCGACATGGGCGGAACGAGTGCCGACGTGGCCCTCTGCGACGGGCAGGTGCCCCGCACCACCGAACACACGATTGCGGATCTACCGCTCCGGCTCCCGGCGACCGACATCCACACCGTCGGGGCGGGCGGGGGGAGCATCGCGCGCGTCGACGCGGGCGGGAGCCTGCGGGTGGGGCCGGAGAGTGCGGGGGCCGAGCCGGGTCCTGTGTGCTACGGGCGAGGGGGAACGGAGCCCACCGTCACCGACGCCCACCTCGTCCTGGGCCGCCTCCACGCCGACCACTTGTTGGGCGGGACCGGTACGTTCGACGTGGCCTCGGATGCGGCCCACACGGCGGTCGCCGAGTTGGGGGAGGACCTTGGGCTGTCCCCGGAAGAAGCGGCCCTCGGAATCCTTCGGGTGGCCAACGCGGCGATGGAGCGGGCCCTCCGCCGCGTCTCTGTGGAACGGGGACACGACCCACGTGAGTACACGCTCGTCCCCTTCGGCGGTGCGGGGGCGCTCCACGCCGTCGCCCTGGCCGAAGCATTGGACATGTGCCGGGTCCTCATCCCGCCCACGCCGGGCGTCCTGAGCGCACTCGGTCTCCTCACGGCCGACATGGTGTACGACACGTCCCGCGCCGTGCTGACCCGGGCCGATACCCTGATCGAAGACGCGTCGCCGCTGTCCGGCGCCGCCGATGCGGCTGTCGCCGAGGTTCGGGACACCCTCGTCGACCACGGCACGCCCCACCTTACCCTCGAACTGGATCTCCGCTACGTGGGACAGAGCTACGAGCTGAGCGTGCCCCTCAGTCCCCCCATCGCAGGACGTCGCGTTGCCGAGGCAGTGCAGGCCTTTTACGAGCGGCATCGCGAGCAGTACGGCCACGCCGACGCCGATGAGCCCGTCGAAGTCGTTGCGCTCCGTGTGCGGGGACGCGT